>JAESST010000422.1 GCA_016763995.1 Flavobacteriales bacterium
AGGATTAATAACCGCTACTATTCCTCCACTTATAGCAAAAACAAACCAAGATTTTAACTTTAATCCTTCAAAATACTGATCATGGTGACGACTCACAAACAGTAGCTTTAAATATTTTAATGGGTCACTAAGCATATTCCTAATTCCTTCTGACCAGCTCTCTCCTAAAATGGCGTAGTTAAAATGGTTATATGCCAATCCATCATTATCAAGCCAAGGAATTATGTAACCTACAACTACTCCAAAATATAGAATTCCAAATATTGAGATAAAGGTTAATGCTCTTCTAGTAACTGCACTTGTCTTATACGTAAAAAGTAAGCCCATAGCAATCAGAGCCATGTAAATTGCCATATTTTCTTTGCAGGAAATAATTAATAATGAAAAAACGACTCCCCAAGCCCACTTCTCCTTGAAAATAAAGTAGAAAAACCACGGAACCAGGCTAGCAGCAACCACATTATTATGATAATCAAAACTAATAGCAGTGAATACTCCTAAATAAGATAAAAAGTGAACCATCGCTAACAAGGAAAATCCGTGATTCTTTGTTTTTAGCTCTATTACTTTATAACAACCCAAGGCTCCTAGTAGAACCGCTGCAATCTGAGCTACTAAAAGAGCATAGGTGCCAAAAATGTATTGCAAAAAAGAGATTGGAATCAAAATAAGACACATGTGGTCACTAAGCAAATTAGTTATTGTTGGGCTTAGTACCGTATTTGTGTTTAAATCAAATTTTGAATAATCGAATGCCGCCTGATTGAAAATTCCTAAATCAAACCCGAATGTTCTAAAATTATAATGGTTTACTAAAGAGATAGAGGCAAACAATCCGCCAAATATTAGCAAGATTAACCCAATGTGCAACGCTTTTGCCTTGTTCCCAATCACTTGTTATAGCTAAAATAAATCCTTAATAAATCCAATGGAGCCTTCAAAAAGTATGAGGTGCTTATTTTAGATCCTGCTACATCTTCCCATTTCTGTATAGGAACTTCTACCACTCTTGTGTCAAAGTTTTTATCATATTTCTTTAATCTAAAAAGTAGTTCAACATCAAAAAGCCACTTTGATAAAAAAGGCTCTTCAAATAATGAAAAAGCAACCTTTCTCTGAATAAGTTTTGCCCCACATTGTGTATCATAGACCGATAATTTCAGCATATTACTAACCACAGTTGCAAATACTCTTCCGATATAATGCCTACTCAATTTCCTTTGAATGTCTGAATAACCAAGTAATTTTACTCTGCTTCCCATCACCAAAAATGGCTCAGGTGTTTTTTTTGTCATCTCTAACAAGCGATTAATTTCTTCTAATGGTGTTGCAAGATCTGCATCGAAATAACCTAAATAGGGATAATCTAAATCAACAGAACGCAGCATTCCTTGACGAATAGCCTCTGCTTTTCCCACATTCTTATCTAAGTCTAATACTTTTACATTTGTATATTTCTGCTCAAGGGTCCTTAATACCTCAATCGTATTGTCGCTGCTTCCATCATTAACAAACAAGAAATCCAACTGCGAGCCTTTTTTGCTATTAAAAAATGATTCGTATTGCGATATCGGAAGTCGTTTGGATTCGTTATAACAAGGTATAATGATAAGCGAACTCTGCATCTATTGATAGAATTTGGAATTTTCTAAAATAATCATATTTCGATTCTAATTAAACAACAAAGCTACTTAAATCTATTATTTTTGATGAAAATTCCTATATGTCAAATAAGACCAAAACATCATTGCCTTATTACATTGCATTCACTACTCTTTTTTTAAGTTTATGTTTTTTTTACGATTACTTTAATATACTTAACCAACCTGCTGATGGAATTCATGTGTGGAGACAAACAGATGGTCTTTCCATGGCTTTAAAGTACTACGAAGAAGGAAATGGTCTTTTCGAACCAAAAATGCATAACCAGCTAAATGATGAAGGTCTGGCTGCAGGGGAGTTCCCTATAATGTATTACATCGTTGGGAAGCTTTATCATGTCTTTGGTGAACACAATTGGGTGTATAGAGGTTTGTGGTGGTTGATTAGTTTCATTGGATATTTTTTCCTTTTTAAGTTCTGTTCTAAATTCCTGCAAAATAAGGTTTGGGGCGGGTTGATTACACTGTTTACATTCACTTCACCGATATTGATTATTTATGGTTTCAGTTTTGTTTCCGACCCGATAGCCTTATCCTTCATATTCATTTCTTGGTATACCTTGTATGAATATTATTTAACTCGAAAAAAGAATTGGTTGTGGGGCTCCATTCTTCTAATAAGCATTGCTGGAACACTCAAAATAACCGCCCTACTATCAATTATAGCTCTAATTATTGTTTTCGGGGTAAATCTTTTCATCAAAAGGATTAGGTGGCAAGTGAGTACTAAAACACTCCTTAGTAGTTTAATTCCAATAGTTGTTGGTGGTGGCATGATTTTCTCCTGGTATTATTATGCTTCATACTATAACAAGGTTCATTATACCACTTACTTCTTTTTGAAAACGGCTCCAATATGGGATCTCTCTTCACAACAGCTTTCTACAATTACTGATCAAATTGTTGGTTGGTCGAGGGAATACTTTTATGAAACAGGTAGACATGTTTTATATGTTTTTGCTTTATTAACTATACTTCCTATTTTCAATAAGTCATTTAAACGTATTCATTACTGGTTATATCTTTTATCTGTTTTAGGCTTTTTAGCTTTCTTTTTACTTTTTTACTCTCAATTTTCACATCATGACTATTATGTTGTAAATCTTATTTTTATTGTTCCCCCTACAGTTCTGTTTTTTGTTAAGAAGTATCAGTTTCTTTTCTTAAAAAACAAGTTCCTTAACATAGGGTTTCAAGTACTCTTTTCTGCTTTACTTCTTGCCTCAGTTGTACATGCTAGTAAAAGGTCTAACGAAAGGTTTGCTATTAAAACTGAATGGCTAGTTCTAGACTTATACGAATTTAGAGGAAAGTTAAAAGAGTATGGAATATCAAAAGACGATTTAATTGTAGTACCTCACGATCCTAGCCCTAACATTACATTACATGCTATTAACATGAATGGGTGGAGTGGTTTAAATGGAGTAGAGAGGCCTGATGTCTTAGAAGAAAAAATAAAAGAAGGAGCCAAATGGATGATCGTTTCAGACAAGCGTTTTTACGATAAGCCCATAGTAGAAAAATACAAAGAAAAACTTGTTGTCGACTATAAAGGAATTAGAGTTTATCGATTAGTAGATTGACACCTTTAAATCACGTATCAATACTGGTTCTTTTGACCTATTCCAGAGGTAAGCCTTTAAGTTCAAATCTTTGTTTGGTAGATCCTTTGGTAAGTTAAAAGTATAACGTTGTTTTATCCACCCCTCCCTAACTCTGGTTAGTGGATATGATTTATAAAACGTATTCCCTCCTGTATTATCCACACTCACAACAACAAGAGCTCCTGAATAGTTATGTTGTAAATTCATGTTAATATCAAATTCGACTGTCCTTCTCTCTTTCAATTTCTTGACTGGTAAGGTCAGGGTAGAACTATATTGATGTGCTGTATCTATCAATTCATATCCTTTCCCCAAGGTCATTATACCGGGCTTAGACCAATCTCCTTTTATTACTGTATGATAATCCGTGTAATAAACTTCCTGTTCAACTTTAGGATGTATTGAGGGGTCTAGAACTTCTATAGACATGTTATCAATAAGAACAGGCTCGTTACCTTTTAAAATCAAATTAAGTTGAATGCTATCTTCCTTGTTTCTCATAAAAGGAGGAATAACGACCAAATCCATTGAACTCCAGCTTCCTTTTTCAAACCAACTAATGTTCTCAACACCTCTATAAGAATGGTAATAATTTTTTCCATTCGAGGCATCTATCATGTTAAACTCAATTCCAAATGGGTTTTCCTTTGCTTCGAATTCCGATTTGAATCTAATCCTACATATAACATAACTGTATGTTGTATCTGAAATATCTCTAAAGGCATATTTTAGGGCTCTGCTCCGGGGGGAGATCTTTGATAACACTAAATTTCCTTCTTCTTTGAATGAATAATCATCAACTTTCAATTCCCTTTCACCCTGGTCTTCAAAACTTTCTGTGTAAATTAATTTGTGTTTATTAGGAAGAGTCTCAGGTAAGTAGTTAATAGACCTATCAATGTCTAATAGTTTTCTATTCGCTTCGTTTTTATCAGTCAATCCAAAGATATTCCAATAATACTCTTTGGTCATTCTACTTGGGTGAATAATATAGTTGCTAAACTGCCAGGTTTGGAACAAGTTCAATACAATCAACGAAAGAAAAACGAAAGAAGTAATACTCAAGCCCAGTTTCGAAGAACTAAACTTTGATTTCAATAAATAACCAAAAGGAAGTACAAAAATGGGGTACGCTTGAACAATAGATCGTTGGCTAAAACTATCTGCATACCACCAGCAGTCCCAGCTACTTAAAACCCATACATTAACAATTAAGAATATAATTAGAAGGCTTGCAATTTGACGTTTTTTCTTGAATAATGCCACAAGGCCAGTGATTCCCAAAATTATAATTGGGGTATAAAGTAACCACCCTTTCTTATAGCTAAAAAGATATTCCGTTAAATAAGGGTTAAGCAGCTTAAAGTCTTCATTGGTATAACTGTCAAATAACCAATCTCCAGTAACATAATTCCAATAAATAGGCTGAATTACCCCAAACAAAAATAAAGGTAGAGCAATAACCAAAAGGTGAACCTTATTTTTAAGGAGGAAAGAGAGTTTCTCTTTAAGAGAGTTAAATTTTCCTCCTACCCATAACAATGGAATAAGTAAAAATAACAGTTCATTAGCCCTACTTAATATCATCAAGGCTGACAATAACCCTATTAAAAAAGAATATTTAACCTTTGGTGTATTGTGCCATAAATAGACTAAATACAATAAGCAAGCGTAAAAACAAAAAAGGTAAACATGTGGAGAAGATGTATTTGCAGAAGATATTTGAAAATAGTTTGTTCCTAAACAAATTATTAGAATAATCACTGTGGTTAATTTTTCATTGAAAAATGATAAGCTAAGCTTTCTAAGAAAGTAGAGTCCTAAAAAAACAAGAATTAAAGATTGAATTAAAATAGCGAACTGATAAGGTTTGGAAAACCCGTCAGCTGGGAATGAAGTGACTTTTGCAATGAAATGTCCTGTTACAAAAGCAGGGCTATATAATAGCGCCATCCCACTTGTATATTGAATTACTCTATTCCCATTTTCTATATAATGTGCTTGATAAAAACTAGAGGAGAGGTCATATTTTCTCTGTGCACTGTGCACCCATTCTGGGTCTTGAATTTTTATGTCATCATGAATAAAGTATGCAGGCAAGTACATGTAGTACCCAAAGTTATCCCAATCAATTACTCCATAATTTCCTTTTTTTCCAAAATTCTCATCACTAATTTTTACAACTCCTATTGCAATAGAAATTATTACTATTATTAAAAGTGACGATAAATTCTTCATTGAAATAAATTATACTTCAAAATACAATATATGGCTCTCAATCCATCTCTCCATCCTATTTTCTTCCCTTCTTCATATGTTCTTCCATAGTAAGAAATGCCTACTTCGTATATTCTAACATCTTTTATCCTAGATAATTTAGCAGTCAATTCAGGTTCAAACCCAAAACGGTTTTCCTTTAAATGTAAACTCTTGGCCATTTTGGAATCCATTAATTTATAACAAGTTTCCATATCTGTCAAGTTTAAGTTTGTAAACATATTGGAAAGAAAAGTCAAAAACTTGTTGCCTAACGAATGCCAAAAAAATAGAATTCGGTGTGGGTTTCCTCCCAAAAATCGTGAACCATAAACAATATCTGCAAACCCCTCTACAATTGGTTTTAGTAGATCATTGTATTCGCGAGGATCATACTCCAAATCTGCATCCTGAATAATTAAGTAGTCTCCGGTAGCAAGTTCAATTGCTTTATGAATCGCAGCTCCTTTTCCTTGGTTCTTTGGTTGACTGAATAATTGAATTCCCATCTCAGAGTTTGTTGTACAATACTTTTCAATTGCCTCAACAGTACCATCAGACGAGCAATCGTTAACAATTATTATCTCCTTTTCAATATTATTAACCAACTTTACATCTTTTACTTTATCTAATATTAGATGTATTGTTCGCTCTTCGTTATAGGCGGGAATTAAAATAGATAATTTCACTTTTTCTTTATTATATCATATTAGGGATATCCCCTTTAATTATTAGCTTACCTGCAGTTGCGGCTTTTATCTCTTCAACACTCACTCCGGGAGCTCTCTCCAGTAAGTGAAAAGCCCCGTCCTTTATTTCCAATACAGCTAAATTCGTTACAATCTTAGTAACGCATTTTACTCCTGTTAATGGAAGCGAGCACTTATCCAATAATTTAGATTCTCCCGCTCTGTTCGTATGCATCATAGCCACAATAATGTTCTCTGCAGAGGCAACGAGGTCCATTGCTCCCCCCATTCCTTTTACCATCTTTCCTGGTATTTTCCAGTTGGCAATATCTCCATTCTGATCTACTTCCATTGCACCTAATACTGTTAACTGCACCTTTCCTGCTCTTATCATTGCAAAGCTATCTGAAGAGTCAAAAAACACAGACCCAGGCATGGTAGTAATCGTTTGTTTCCCTGCATTAATTAAGTCTGCATCAATACTTTCTTTCGTTGGAAAAGGACCCATTCCAAGCAAACCATTTTCAGATTGCAAGGTCACATCAATCCCTTCAGGAATATAATTTGCCACTAAGGTAGGAATGCCTATTCCTAAGTTAACATACCAGCCGTCTTTTAATTCCTGCGCGATTCTTTTCGCTATATCTTCTTTCTTCAACATATTTGCAACAATTCGTTAGTTTGAAGTCGTTCTTTGTTCAATTCTCTTCTCATAGTTTTTTCCCTCAAATATTCTATGAACAAAAATCCCTGGAGTATGTATCTCATTCGGATCCAACTCTCCAGGTTCAACTAAGTATTCTACCTCAGCAATCGTAATTTTTCCTGCCATTGCCATTACAGGATTAAAGTTTCTTGCTGTTGCCTTAAATACTAAGTTCCCTTTGGTGTCACCTTTCCAAGCCTTAACTATAGAAAAATCGGAAACTAAACTTTCCTCCAATATGTACATTTTCCCGTTATACTCTCTTGTTTCTTTCCCTTCAGCTACCTCCGTTCCATATCCTGCAGGAGTATAAAAAGCTGGTATCCCAGCTCCTCCTGCACGACATTTTTCTGCAAGACTGCCTTGTGGTGTTAGCTCAACTTCTAATTCTCCGCTTAACATCTGACGTTCAAACTCCTCATTCTCCCCTACATAAGAAGAAATCATTTTCTTTATTTGGTGGTTTTTCAACAAAAAACCCAATCCAAAATCATCTACCCCTGCATTATTAGATATACATGTCAGGTCTTTTATTTCAGGCCTTTTAGAGATTGCTTCTATGCACTTTTCAGGTATTCCACATAGACCAAAACCTCCAAGCATTAAAGTCATTCCACTTTGAATGCCTTCAATTGCTTCATCAACGTTTTTAACTACTTTTTTCATGTTTCCTTTTTCTGTTATTGACCCCAATTGGGTTCACTGCTCCCGCCTCCAAAATCTGCTTTCTTATTATGTTTTTCACAATCAAGCTCTATTGTTAAAGACTTCTCTGGTTTTTCAAAATCTCCCTTGGAAATTTGAATAGTAGAGTCTGCATATACTTTATTCATGTAGTATCCCCATATTGGTAAAGCTGTATTTGCTCCTTGTCCTAGAGCAGTTCTATCGAAACGAACGCTTCTGTCTTCGGCCCCAACCCAAACTCCAGTCACTAAATCTGGTGTTATTCCAATAAACCAACCATCAGAGTTATTTTGAGTGGTTCCTGTCTTTGCAGCCACAGGATATGAAATACCTGCATAAGGCCTTTTCTCCGATTTAGCGAACGTTAACCTGATTCCTGTTCCTGGAGTTGATTTTTTTAATTCTTTGTTATAGTTATATGAAGTAACTCCTTTTAATAGATCTAACATCACGTAGGCGGTTTCTTCATTCATAACTTCTTTTGTTTCAGGGATATATTCAGCAATAATATCTCCATCTTTGTTCTCTATTCTTGCTAAAAATTGCGGCTTGGTATACACCCCTTTATTAGCAAAGGTTGAAAAGGCACCCACCATTTCGTAAACCGAAACATCAGCTACTCCAAGAGCAAGTGATGGAGCAGGAGGTAGATCAGAAGTAATTCCAAGATCTCTTGCTTTTTTTATAATACTTCCGGGTCCAAACTGTTTCATTATCCATGTAGAGATGGTATTCATTGAATTGGCTAACCCATACTTTAACGTAACGTTAAAACCATACTTCTTATCTGAATTATCAGGGGCCCAATCTTTTAAAAGCCCATAAGTTCCTTTAGGTATAACATAGGGCACGTTTGATACCTCATAGCAAGGAGAATAACCATTATCAATAGCAACGGCGTAAACAAATGGCTTAAAGGTAGACCCTACTTGACGTTTTCCTTGGCGCACATGATCATAAGCAAAGTTATCGTAATCAATTCCTCCTACCCAAGCTCTAATATATCCAGTATGTGGATCCATACTCATTAAGCCAGCTTGTAAAAAGCTCTTATAATAGCGAATGGAATCCATTGGAGACATTACTGTATCAATTTCACCCTTCCAAGAGAATACCTTCATTGGAACTTCCTTATCAAAAGATTGTAAAATCTCTTCTTTAGTATATCGTGTTGTTTGATGACCACAATCCTCCGCAATACAAATCGTCATTTTTTCTCCTTCAACTGCTGCTTCCTGCAAATACCTTCCGCGTCTTCCGCAATTAGCACATTGCTTACCACTCATAATTAAATACCGTTCACTCCTCTTAACCGCTGCATTTAAAATTCTATCTACCTCTCTCTTTTTTAAGTCTGAACTAAATGGGTTGTTTTTCTTTTTTCTTAGCGCGCGAAAGAAGTCTTCTTGTAACTCATGACTTAGGTGCTCTTTTAAACCCCATTCCGCATACTTTTGAAGCGTATAATTAAGTGTTGTATATACCTTTAAGCCGTCTTTATATATATCGTATGCCTCACCATTTGCTTTTCTCAACTTTGGTAAGCCTTCGCTATCTTTTTCTTTAAATATTTTTTTCAATTCCGCTCGAAGTACTTCTCTAAAATAAGGGGCAATTCCATCTTTATGGCTCACTCTAGAGTATGTAATTCCTAAGGGTAAAACCTTTAAACTGTCGAATACTGTTCTTTCTATTTTGCCATTCCTTAGCATTTGGGCAAGCACTACGTTTCTTCTGTGCACAACCGTATCTGGTCTTCTTAGAGGATTAAATAGAGATGGGTTTTTCAGCATTCCCACTAAAGTAGCCGATTGTTCTAAGTTCAACCTACCTGGAGGTATTCCAAAATATACTTGTGCTCCTGACTTTATTCCTACCGCATTATTTATGAAATCAAAGCGATTAAAATACATAGCAATAATTTCATCTTTAGTATATAGTCTTTCTAATTGCGCTGCAATGACCCATTCTTGCAACTTTTGCTTTATTCGCTCCCAAGTAGAACCAGGAGTTTCTGAAAACAGCATTTTTGCTAACTGCTGAGTAATTGTACTTGCTCCACCTTTTCTGCCGCCATTTAGAACTGCTCTAGCTAAACCTCGTACATCAATACCGGAATGTTCATAGAAACGCTCATCTTCTGTTGATACTAGTGCGTCTACCAAGTTATTGTTCAATTTGTCGAAAGATACATTTACTCGGTTTTGATAGAAATATTTTCCTAAAATCTCCCCATCCGCTGTATATACCTCTGTTGCTAAGTTACTTTTGGGGTTCTCCAAATCGGCTACTGAAGGTAAGTCGGGAAAGCCAGCCCATGAGTTAGCTGCTGCAAAAAAAAACAACATAAATAATAATACTGGTAGTACAACGCACAACCAAAAAATAAAAACTAACCTAGCGTAACTGCGTTTTTCTTTTGCCACGATTTATAAGTTTACTTTTTTTACACTAATTCCGACATCCGTTACACTCTCGAGCACTTCATCTCTCATTGCTTGTTCTAACTCAAAATGATATACTCCGTTCTCTGGGAATAAATCCCCTCTTTTAAATCGAAGTTGATAATCAAATATATCTCCTATTCCTTTTCCAAACCAACGTCCTTTATTATCCGCTAATAGTATTTGAGCTGTGTCTTTTGCTAGCCTTCCTGAAGGACTTCGCGTTTCTGTAAATAAATAAATGTTTTGGTAAGGGTAATCTCCTCCGTGCCTGAAATTAACATAAATATCGTAAATCGCCGAGCTATCTTTTATTTCGAATTCAAAGTGTGCTTTTTCCTGCCTGTCCCACATCCCTTCTTTAATCTTCAAGTTTTCCTCAAAAACGGTGTTTGAATCACATGAAATGAAACTTAAAACACCAATAAAAATGAATATTTTCAACCAGTTTAGCTGCATTAGTCTTTTTTATTCTGTTGATTAGAATTTGGTTTTTTCCCTCGGTTAGGTCGATTTCCTTTTGGAGAGTTTCCTGTTTTCTTCTTAGCATTAGGGTTGTTATTCTGATTCTTTTTTGCTCCTGAGTTTTGCTCCCCTTTCGCATTTAGGTTTGGCTTCTTTTTATTCCTACGTTTTTTCTGTTGTTTTAATTTATGATCAAAACGTGTTAAATCATCTTGTCCTACCACATTTGCATATTCAGGAGCGGCTTCAATACTAATTGTACTGTAATCTTTTAAGCTTTCAACCTTCTCTCCTTCTTTATTAATAGCAATCACTTCCTTCACTCTATCTAAACTCATTTCAATGAATTCATAAGGCTCATCTTGATAAGAATACCACATTTTATTAGCAAAAATGTCCATCTTTTGAAAGAAAGCACTGCCTTTGTTTGTTTTCAACTTAAACTTCGTGTCTGGGAATTTCTTAAGTTCATCCACATAAACATCTAATTCATAATTCAAACAACATTTTAACTTTCCACATTGTCCCGCAAGTTTAGTAGGGTTTAGTGAAAGTTGTTGGTATCGTGCTGCGGAAGTAGAAACAGATCTAAAATCGGTGAGCCATGTAGAACAACATAACTCTCGTCCGCAAGAACCTATTCCTCCTAGTCTCCCTGCCTCTTGACGCATTCCAATTTGCTTCATTTCAATCCGCGTTTTGAAAGATTCAGCTAACTTTCGAATCAACTCCCTGAAATCAACTCTTTCATCAGCTGTGTAATAAAAAACAGCCTTCGAAAGGTCTCCTTGATACTCTACATCAGAAATTTTCATTCTCAGTTGTAACTCATTCGCAATTGCTCTTGCTTTGAGCATCGCCTCAGTTTCTTTCGCTCTCCCTTCTACCCATTTATTCACCTCAGTTTCGTTCGGTTTTCCGTGAATGATCTTTATGTCGGCTTGTTGTAAGAAAATGTTTTTCTTCTGCATTTGAAGTCGAACTAACTCTCCCGTAAGGCATACAACACCAATGTCATAGCCAGTAGTAGCTTCAACCTTTATAACGTCACCTTCATAAATACTATGATTGTCATCGTTCTTGAAAAAGTCTTTCCTGCCATTTTTAAACCGCACTTCAATACAATTAAATGGCTTCGTATTGGCTGGTAATGCCATATTCGACAACCAGTTAAAAGCAGTTAGTTTATTACATCCCCCGTTTCCGCAACTCCCATTAGATTTGCAACCTGAGGGGACCCCATCTACCTTGTTTGAACAAGTAGCACAGCCCATATTTTTTATTTATATCAGCAGTGGTCGAAACCACTGTTATTGTTATACAATTGGGTGAAAACCCTTAACTCACAAATGTACGTTTTTTGACTCTTAACAAGTTCGCAAATTTCATAGACATGTCCATAAAAAGAATCTTAGCATAAGCGTTTCGAGATATATTATGATGAGCTTCATTCAATAGTTCCATGATCCCAAAAACATTATTCTCGTGAACAAAAGGTGCGAATTTTAACATGAACTTTCCTTCTGCTCCTTCAAATCTTTGTAAATCTTTTCCTACATAGTTTCGTATCATGCCTTCTCGCATAACTTCTAGGGCATATTCTAGAAACCTTTTTTGCTTTTCTCTCCCTACTTTTCGCTCACTTATTTGCTCTACCCATGTGTGCATTTTTTCAATATTTGCTTCATAACAAGCCCTCATCCAAGTAACAAAAAGTTGAAAAAAGAAATCTTGCTCTTCCGAATGATTCATCTTCGTTCTCATCAAAATAGCATCTCCTTCTGCTAAAATTGCAAGTTGCTGCGCTTTCTCCGAATCAATCTCCATTTCCTGCACCAAATAGCTCGATAAGGCTTCTTTTTCAATCAAAGGAACCCTTATCAATTGTGTTCTTGATGTAATTGTTTTTAATAGCGCTTCTTCATCTTCCGCAATTAGAATAATAATCGTTTTACCTGTTGGTTCCTCAATAAGCTTCAGTAGCTTATTCGAAGCTTGAACGTTTAAGTGTTCAGCCTTCCAAACTAACAACACTTTAAATTCAGCCTCGTAAGGTTTTAAATTCAGTTTTTTAATAAGCTCTTGGCTTTCATGAACATTAATCAAGCTTTGTTTTTGTTCAATATCAATTTTTCGATGCCAATCGTTTAAATCAAAATAAGGGCTTTCTAAATTAATTTCTCGCCAAGAGTGCAGAAAGTCGTCACTTAATGCTTTCGTCTTAACTCTTGAATTAGTACTTACGGGGAAAGAAAAGTGCACATCTGGGTGCGATAACTTATTTAGCTTCAAACAAGAGTTACAAGTTCCACAAGAATCGCTTTCTTGCTTATTTGTGCAATTAATGTATTGAATATAAGCAATCGCTAAGGGGAGTGTTCCAAAACCGCTCTTTCCTAAAAATAATTGAGCGTGAGAAATCCTTCCCTCATTGACTGTTTGTATCAGTCGTTTTTTTAATTTTTCTTGCCCGATTATTTCTTTAAAAAGCATCTTTCAAAAGTAAAATAAAATCACCTGATCTTAGTATTCTAAAATTCATTTCAATCGAGAAATATTAAGTTTGCATTTGATTTTTAATGCTCACATTTTTCAAGCCATGCAAAACATAGAATTTTTTGATTTCCAAAATAAAAAAGCTCTTATTAGAGTAGATTTTAACGTTCCTTTAAATGAAACATTGGAAGTTACTGATTCAACAAGAATCAACGCAGCAGTACCAAGCATTCAAAAGGTGTTAAATTCTGGAGGCTCTGTTATTTTGATGTCTCATCTAGGAAGACCAAAAGGTGAAAAACAAACAAAATTTTCTCTTCGACACATTGTTTCAACTGTTTCGGAAAAAATTGGTACTCCTGTTAAGTTTGCAGAAGATTGTATTGGTTCTGAGGCTGAACAAGCTGCTAGTGAGCTTAAACCTGGAGAAGTATTACTACTTGAGAACCTTCGATTTTACAATGAAGAAACAAATGGAGATGCCCGTTTTGCTAAAAAGTTAGCAGGCTTAGGAGATGTCTATATCAACGATGCCTTTGGAACGGCTCATCGAGCACATGCATCTACATCAATTATTGCTTCTTATTTCGAAGAAGATAAAAAAATGTTTGGAAAACTCATCGAAAACGAACTAAAAGCTGTTCAGCAAGTCATAGAACATGGAGAAAGGCCTTTCACCGCAATAATGGGTGGAGCAAAAATTTCAGATAAAATACTGCTTATAGAAAAAATGCTTGATAAGGTAGACAACCTAATTATTGGTGGTGGAATGAGCTACACTCTCTTTAAAGCATTAGGCGGTAAGGTTGGCTCTTCATTAGTTGAAGAAGATAAACTTAGCCTTGCAAAAACAATCTTGAGTCTCGCAAAAGAGAAGAACGTAAACTTATGTTTACCTGTTGACTCCATCATTGCTTCATCGTTTAGCAACGATGCCGATATTTCTTCTAGTTCAAACACTGAAATACCTAATGGGTGGATGGGCTTAGATATCGGATCAAAAGCAATCAAAGAGTTTTCCTCTATCGTCAAGAAATCAAAAACTATTCTATGGAACGGACCTATGGGAGTTTTTGAAATGAGCAACTTTGAAAATGGGACAAAAAAGCTTGCTGATGCCATTGCTGAAGCAACAGAAAATGGGGCATACTCTCTTATTGGTGGCGGAGACTCTGCTGCTGCTATCAATAAATTTAATTATTCTAATAAAGTAAGCTATATCTCAACTGGTGGTGGTGCTTTACTCGAATATTTAGAAGGAAAAGAATTGCCTGGAATTAAAGCAATCAAGGATTAAGAAATCAACTCTGTTGCCTTTTCTTTTACTTTTTCTACTTCAAACTCTTCTAACAGTGTTTTAAAGGGTGCAGTAACTTGTTGCATCGGTTCCCAAAGAATTGATTCCTGAGCAAAATCTGCTTCTACGAAGTCGAATTTATTATTGGTGTTCTCGAAAAAATAAAGGAAAGTGCTTAAAATTAACGCAAATTTAAGTGTCCCAAAAACAAGTCCTAATATCCTATTTACTAAGCCAAGAGCAACCATTTTTAAGGTTTTATCTAAAATTTTTGCAAAAATAAAGACAACAAAAACAATTATAATAAACGTGATTAGAAAACTCATTAAGCCTAACCAATCTTGACTAACATCCACATACTTTGTCAGTTTCTCCGCTGTAAAATCAGAGAACTTTATCGCTCCATAAATTCCTAAAATCAGCCCAACTAGAGAAGCTAATTCTAATACTAAACCTTTACGGAAACCCATAAATGCTCCCCACAAAAGAGGAATAATTAAAATGATATCTATTTTGCTCATAAATTTCTCGCTGCTAAACTATAATTAATTTTGCTCTCAATGGAAATAGAATTTCAAAAAAAGTGGGATGCGGTCTCAAAAAAAATAAATAATCGTTTTGGGGATGACCTTGACGTTCAATCTATCTTATTTATCATAGGACTGCAGGAATTAGGTCAAAATATTGGAAAGTTTACTAAGGATCAAAAAGTTGAGGTAATGCACGTTGCAGTATGTGCTCTTTTAGAACCGCATGGGTTCTATAAGTACGAAGGTAGAGATAAAGATGGTTGGCCACATTGGCTTGCTGAACAAAAGCTTCCAAGGCTTTCTAACCAAGAACAAGAACAACTTATTAAAGAAGGAATAATTGAATACCTAGAAGGCTCTATCTAAAAACAAGCTTCTTTTCTGTTCTATTACTACTCTTTGGACTTTTCCTTTTCGTTTCCAATAAAACACTTGCCGAATCAATAATATCTAAATCATTTGCAGTTTTATAAAGAGCAAGATCTAATAAAACCGTATTTGAATATTGAAAGTATGCTTTTCCAAATACATCTGTCTGAGAGGAGTCAACAACTTCGGCATTCAATATTCCAAAAATGGCTCCTGGAACCGATGTTTTCACCCATACTTGGTTTACAGGTTGGTCATTCGCATCTACAACTGTTACTTCCAAGTCAGGAGAGATTTCCTTTTTACATGAAAATGAAAACGTTATGGCAAATAAAACTAAAATAGTTGGGTATAATTTTTTCATACTTTTGTCAAAGAGTCTTTTGAACTTCGTTTACAAATTTAATTATATTTTGAACAAGCTATATCTTCTGCTTTTTTTACTTGTTTGTTTCTGCTTTTCGATTCCTGCTCAAACTTTAGTTTCCATGGAAACAAGTAAGGGTGAGGTACTTATTAAGCTGTATAAAGAAACGCCAAAACATAAAGCAAATTTCATTCGATTAATTCAAGAAAAATTTTATGACAGTTTATTATTTCACCGAGTAATCAAAGATTTTATGATTCAAGGAGGCGACCCTTTATCAAAAAATGCCTCTCGCTACAAAAAATTAGGCGTTGGAGGACCAGGCTACACATTAGATGCAGAAATTAAACCCCAGTTTATTCATAAAAAAGGAATTCTTGCAGCGGCAAGACAGCCTGACGAAGACAACCCTAAACTAAAAAGTTCAGGATCTCAATTCTATATTGTTATGGGAAGAAGGTATCCCAGAAAGTACATGAGTCAGTTTGAAGAGAAAAGAGGTTCTAAATACACAGAGAAAGAACTAATAGCCTATGAGACATTAGGTGGTACTCCACATCTGGATGGGCAGTACACGATATTCGGAGAAGTGATGAGAGGGCTTGATATAATAGAAGCCATTTGTTCTGTTCCTACAAATAAGGCAAACAGACCAAGTAAAGATGTATATATTCTAAACATGAAGTTGATCAAATAATGTTATCGAAAGCAAAAGAACTACTAGAAGAAACAATGGCATTCAAAGCAAAAAGCCTGGAAGAGGTTGAATCTTTCAGAATTAAGCTATTGGGGAATAAGGGAGAATTGAAAAAACTTTTCGCTGAATTCAGAAACGTTGCAGTTGAAGAAAAGAAAGAGTTTGGGTCAATCCTCAATCAATTGAAAGAGAAAGCTCAAGAAAAAGTTGAGCAATTAAAAGCTGAATTTAATTCTTCACAAGAAAAAACAACCTCTAACGAGGACTATACTAGACCAACTAATTTAAACGGAATTGGTTCTCGTCATCCTATTCCTATCATTAAGAATGAAATTATAGATATTTTTAATAGAATTGGGTTTCAAATCTCTGAAGGCCCTGAAATAGAAGATGACTGGCATAATTTTTCGGCCTTAAATTTCCCCCCCGAACATCCTGCAAGAGACATGCAAGACACTTTTTTTGTAGAAAAAGATCCTGATATTACATTGAGAACACACACCAGCTCTGTTCAAGTAAGAGTAATGGAAAATTCCACTCCTCCTATTAGAACCATTTCTCCAGGAAGAGTTTATAGAAACGAAGCAATATCAGCAAGAGCTCATTGTTTCTTTCATCAAGTTGAAGGCTTATACATAGACAAGAATGTTTCTTTTGCAGATTTAAGACAAACATTACTCTACTTTGCACAAGAAATGTTCGGAAAGGAGACAAAGATTCGACTACGTCCTTCTTATTTCCCATTTACCGAACCAAGTGCAGAAATGGATGTTTCATGCACTATCTGTTCAGGAAAAGGATGTAATGTATGCAAATACACCGGTTACCTAGAAATTTTAGGCTGTGGAATGGTTGATCCTAATGTATTAGACAATTGCGGAATTGACAGTAAAGTTTATTCTGGGTTCGCTTTTGGAATGGGTGTTGAGCGTATTGCTCAATTAAAATTTAACGTAAATGATTTGCGTTTATATTCCGAAAATGATAAAGCCTTTTTAGATCAATTTAAGTCAGCACTGTAATACTTAAAACTTCCAATCGTATTGATCCAAATTTAACAAGCATTTCTCTAACAAATCAATAGAGGCAACAATGTCCTCTTTGTGCGCCATTTCAATTACTTGATGTAAATGTCTTGTTGGGATAGAGATAGCTCCAGAAATAGATCCTCCATCATTCATGCGTTGAATTCCTGCTGTATCAGTTCCTCCTGCTGGAAGAATCTCTGGTTGCCATTTAATGTTGTTGTTGTTAGCAAGCTCTTTCATATAAGCCACCATTCGATAATCACATATCGTTTGAGAGTCCATTATTTTTATGCCCGTTCCTTTACCAAGTTCTGTTATTTTTTCGTGTGCTTGAGCTCCGGGTAAATCATAAGCAATGGTTGTATCTAATCCAAATCCAAAGTCAGGCTGAATGTCCATTGCAGACACATTTGCTCCTCTAATTCCAACTTCTTCTTGTACTGTAAACACCCCATAAACATCGTAAGGTACCTCTTGCTCTTTTAGCCTTCTTAGTGTTTCAATTAAAATGTAAACTGAAACTCTATTGTCAATCGACTTACAATTGACACAGTCTCCCATTTCCATTAATTCACTGTAGCGAGTAATTGGATTACCCACCTCAACTAACTTTTCTACCTCTTCTTTAGACCTTCCTAAATCAATAAAATAGTCTTGTGTTTTAGCAGGTTTACTTCTCTCCTCGGGGCTCATCACATGGATCGGTTTTGCTCCCATTACACCCATTACATCTTCCTTCCCGTGAATAATTACACGTTGAGCAGTTAAGGCTTTAGGGTCAAACCCTCCTAAGGTATGAAAACGAACAAACCCATTCTCATCAATGTGGGTAACAATAAAGCCAATCTCATCCATGTGAGCGCCAATCATTACCCTTTTGCTTTGCTTTCCTTTTTTAATGGCGTAAACATTTCCCATGTTGTTGACATGAACTTCATCTACTAACGGAGTAATTTCTTTAATTACAAGTTCTCTAATACGTTGTTCAAAGCCGGGGGCTCCCGCAATTTCACAAATAGATTTTAAGAGAGCAACGTTTACTGACATGTAATAAATTTTGGTGAAAATTAGTATAATATCTTCACATTAAACCTTAACCCCCATGATTGTAATATCATCCACCTGTTCTTCTTTTCCTTTCCACTCTTCAATTGTTTGACGAATTGCTGCTTTTTGCTCCACTTCATCTAATTCATGAATTAGCACTAGCAAATTTTTTAACCTGTTAACCATAAATTTCTTGTTTTTTATTCCTCCAAATTGATCTGCAAAACCATCAGATGTTAAATACAGCATGTCTCCTTTTTCTACTTTTATTTCATGATTTACATAAGCGCTACTTTGCTTTTTATCTAAAACTCCAACTGATTTTTTTGTTGCTTTAACTTCAAAAACCAACGCATCAGGGAAGACGTTTAGCTTATACGTTTCTGCTTTCAATCCTATACTCTCACTTGCTCTTCCTGTATACTTCCTCACAATGTATAACGGTCGATTTGCTCCTGCATATTCTAATTGACTTTTATCTCTATTTAGCTTGTAAAACAACATATCCATTCCATCTTTAGTGGTGTAGCTGTTTGAGTCTCCATTGTAGTATTTTAAGGTATTGAACACATAGTTGTTTGTTGCCTGTAAAACTTTTGCTGGTTCTTTATGTCCTTTATTTAATACAGCAAAGTTGATCGCACTTACCGCCAATATGCTCATGAATGCACCAGGAACACCATGTCCCGTACAGTCTATCGTAGAAAAGACTTGTTCTTTATTCTGCTTTTTACTGGAACTGTAAGTCCAATATATGTCTCCACTTACAATCTCTTTGGGAACAAAATAAACAAAACCTTGTCCTATGTTTTTTTGAAACCTTTTTACTGTTGGAATTAGCGCTTGTTGTATCCTCCAAGCATAGCGCATACTGTCTAAAAGGTCTTTGGTTTTCTTCTCACTTTCTTCTTTCTGGTAGGTTAGTTCTTTTTTTTGAATCTCAATTTTTTCTGTTTTATGCAGTAGTTCTATGGTTTTCTCATCAACCTTTTCTTTGAAAAGGTTGATATAGTCTACTATTTCTTGTTCCATTTTTATGAAGTTATTCCAAAGCTGGCCCACTTCATCTTCTGCTTTTTGAGGTACAAGTTCCAAACGGGTTGAGAAATTCGTATTCACAAAATAGTTAATTCTTCCGCTTAATGTGTTCAACCTTTTCGTGAAACGCTTTGAAACAAATAAACTTGCTGAGATTGATAAAAATAGATAGATCGCCCAAAAAATTCCAATTGAAAAATTTAATTTCAGTAATAAGTTTTTCTGATAAACCAAATTATGCAACTCCAATTGATTCAACCTATCTTGTAAGTCATTAGATGTTCTTGTTATTTTTCTCTTTAATCCTGTGTTAGACTTTAATCCAATAATTCTTTCGAAAAGAACAATTTCATCAAAGAGGGAAAGGTAATCGTTTAGTGTTATTAGAACTTCTTCTTTCCTTGCTTGCTTTATTTTAGTATTCTGCTGAATAGAGCTAATTAATTGTTTCCCTGCCTTATCGTGAGCAACAATATATATTGGGTCGTGACGAATGATGAAGTCTTTTTCATGTCGCCTTAACATTAAAACTTCCGCTAGATTTATTTCTTCTAAATCTTCCAGTTTATGAATGGCCTTTCTCATTTCACCTTCAATCCCGTAATTTTTAAATCCTCTTTTTTTTATGGCCAAAACCACTTGTGAGAACAATGATTCAAACTCGTTTAACAGCTCTATTATCTCTCCTATTTGATAAATTGATTGCTCATCTAATTCTTTCTGAGATAATATTTTAGTTGTTTGTTTTAATTCTTTAAAAAAAAATTGAAATTCCTCTAGGTAAAGGCTTTTACCTGTTTCAAAGTACAGCGTATTAGACAACTCAAAATTGTAAAACATCTCCTGTCTATTAATTGCTTTTAACAAGCTTATTTCTATACCTGTAATCTCCTGAGACAAGAGCAATATTTTTTCTTTTTTTACATAATAGAAAGATGTATAAAAAGCAGTTAGAATGCTAATTATAGAAAAAAAAGAAAAAAGAAAAAGTAATTGGGTTTTTAAGCTTTTCAAATGTAATAGCGATTATACAAAACCCAAAATTCCTACTACACTTTCACCTCTATACTTCTATTATGTTAAGAAATTGTGAATTTAGTTAAGCCAAAAAACTTGATAGAAAATCTAGTCTACGTAACTCAACTTTACCATATTGGATTGCCCTTTTTCATTAATAGGCATACTCGCTATATTGATAATTAGATCTTTATTAACAACATGCCCTGCTTTTTTCAATAAAAATTTAATATCTGCAATCGTGTGGTCTGTGCTTACAAACTTATCGTAGTAAAACCCTTTTACACCCCAAACTAAACTTAGTTTATTCAACAATGCTTGATTTCCTGTGAAGGCATAAATTCCTGCTTTAGGTCTAAAGCTAGAAATTTTTGCCGCAGTATAACCTGAATGAGTCATTGTAACAATAGCGTTGGAATCAACTCTTTGAGATAGTCTACAAGCATTGTAACAAATAGAATCTGAAATGAATCGTTCTTCATTCAGTTCTGGCGGAAACTCATGGTGATAAATCAACTCAGACTGTTCTATTTGTTCTACAATTTTTGTCATTGCTTTAATTACCTCAACAGGATATTCCCCAACAGATGTTTCAGCACTTAACATAACAGCATCCGCTCCATCTAGAACAGCATTTGCAACATCGTTCACTTCTGCTCTTGTTGGACTAATGCTCTCTATCATGCTCTCCATCATTTGAGTTGCAATAATAACTGGTTTCGCAGCTCTTAAACATTTTTTTACCAGACTTTTCTGAATCAAAGGAACTTGTTCCATTGGGATTTCTACCCCCAAATCTCCTCTTGCAACCATTATAGCATCTGATTTTTCTATAATTTCATCAATATCATCCAGCGCTTCTGGTTTCTCAATTTTTGCGATAACTCTAGCTAGCTTATTTTCTCTATTTATGATGTGTTTCAATTCAATAATGTCTCTTGCCGATCGCACAAAAGAAAGTCCAATCCATTCCATATTATGCTCCAAAGCAAAAGCAAGATCTTCTTTGTCTTTCTCTGTTAAAGAAGGCAAAGATATTTTGGTGTTTGGAAGGTTTACTCCTTTATTTGAAGAAAACTTCCCTCCATTTAAGAACTTCGCTTTTACTTCAGAAAATCCGTCCGTTTCTAGTATCTCTAATGATAGCTTTCCGTCGTTAATTAATATCTTTTCCCCTTTTTGAACGTCTTTCGGAAAGTTCTGGTAACTGATGTATGCCTTCGTTCCATCTCCTTCTATTTCTTTATTCGTAAAACAAATCACATCTCCCTTCGATACAGTTGTTCCTTCTTTAATTTTTCCAACCCTTATTTTTGGCCCTTGTAAATCACCTAATAAGGCTGTATGAATTTGCTGTTCTTTAGTAATTTCACGAACTCTTTTTATTACTTCCTTATGGTCGCTATGGTTTCCATGGGAGAAATTAATTCTAATAACATTCACTCCCTCACGTATAATTGCTTTCAACTTTTCTTTGGAAGAAGTTGCTGGGCCTACGGTAGCAACTATTTTTGTTTTCTTTGTTGTATTCATTTTTATTTTTTTAAAACAATAAATTGTCTTTAGATTTTAATTGTTCAACTTCTATCTCATAAGTTGTTAAAATGTTTTTGATTGTTGCTATTTCACCAATCAACTCTCCAATTTGTCCTTCTCTCAATACTCCTCTAATTAGTAAGAAGTAATCTGACCTTTTCTCTTCTGGAATTAATTTTCCATTCTCTGACCTATTGTTTATTAGGTAATACTCAATTAGGTTTTCATCGTCAATGAAGCTAAAGAAAGAATGACTTTGCCTCTCTCCTTTTATTGTCAATTCTAAATTCTCATCTTTTATTAAATCAACTCTTAATCTTTGATTTAACTCCCAACTTAAGCGATAGTCTTTTGCGTGGCTACAAATCCCTATGAGTTCAAAATCATAGTCTTCTTCTATTTCAAGTGTAAGCTTTGCCATAAGATTCAACGAACTGCCAAAGATAACAAATGATTAACTGAAGTAGTTTAGCTTATTATTAAGAATCTCCCTTTGTTATTTAAATTCCTCTAATTTTAACAGATGAAGTTTTTACGAATTATTTTTCGCAGCCTATTTGGCTTATCCATTATTCTCATATTAGCTTGTTTAATTCTTTATATAACAGACAACGCCCACTTAATAAAGGCTGTCAGGAATACATACTTACTTGGTAAAACAGGTCCAACAATAGATGACTACCCTAAATTTGAAAATAGAATTGTATCAAACGGCACAGAAGAGCCTTGGAATAAAAATAAGCTATATAACCACTACCAACCAAGCTCTGAAGAAGTAAAAGCATTGGAAGAAATGAAATCGTCTGCTTTTTTAGTAATTAAAAACAATGAGTTGTTGTTTGAGAAATACTGGGAAACATATTCCAATTCAAGTATGACCAATTCCTTTTCTATGGCAAAAAGTTTCACTAGCCTTTGTATTGGAGCTGCAATAAAAGAAGGTAAAATTAAATCTGTCGAGCAAAAAGTCAGCGATTTTATTCCTGAATTCAAAGAAGAGGAAAAATTAAATATTTCTATTAAAGATCTACTTACCATGAGTAGCGGAATTAATTTTGGTGAGAGTAATGGAGATCCTTTTGGTTTTATGGCCAAGGTCTATTATGGAGAAAACTTATATGATTTAACCGTCCAAAAGCCTGTTAAGTTTGACGCAGGAAAGACTTGGCATTACCAAGGAGGAAACAGCTTGTTGCTGTCTTTCATTCTAAAAAAAGCAACTGGTTTATCTCTATCAGAATATTTTTCTACTCATTTTTGGAAACCGCTAGGTACAAGCAAAGATGCGCTATGGACGCTGAATAAGCTTAATGGAATGGAAAAATCATATTGTTGCTTTTATAGCAATGCTAGGGATTATGCAAAAATTGGACAATTAATGCTAGATAGTGGTCGATGGAATGGAAAAGAATTAATCCAAAGAGATTACTTCAATGCTTCTATTGCTCCTGTAAATATCCCTGATGAATCAGGAAAGCTAATTGATTATTATGGCTACCAATGGTGGTTGGGGTCGCACAATGGTATTGAGTTTTATTATGCTAGGGGAATTCAGGGACAATACATAGTTTCTGTCCCATCTTGGAACGTTGTTTTTGTAAGACTTGGACACAAAAGGGATCCAACAAGAGGAGTAAAAATTCCAAGTGATCTTTTTACTTATTTCGATTTGGTAGAGCACATACTAGAATAAGCCATTCTCTGCTTTTTCTAGTACTCATTAATAGATTGATTTTTCCTTTCTTTTGCGGAATAATTTTTGATAGGCAAGAGCCCACACGGATTTTATTTTATGAGGTATTTTTTTCTGTTTTTTTTCTGTTTTTTCAGCCTCATTCTTTATGCGCAAAACATCACTTTCTTAGATTCTAAAACGAGAAAACCACTTGAATTAATTAACATTACTGGTTTACCTTCAAACCAAACAGTAAGTACTAACCATAAAGGCATAGCAAATATTTCTAGCTTAAAAAACGAAGAAAAAATTTTTGTTTCCCTACTAGGTTATAAAACTCAAGAGTTTAGTTACGCAGAGCTAAAAGAAAAGCTAGAACATATTTTAATGTTTAGCAGTTACTTTAACATTGGAGAAATTGTAATTTCTGCAACAAAATGGGAGCAGAAAAGTCAAGCTGTTCCCCATAAGATTACTTCGATTGATAGAAAGAGTTTTCAATTTCAAAACCCACAAACTACTGCTGATTTATTAAATACTTCGGGTGAAGTATTCATACAGAAAAGTCAACAAGGAGGAGGTAGCCCAATGATTAGGGGCTTTGCTACAAATCGTTTATTGTATGCAGTTGATGGGGTAAGAATGAATACCGCAATTTTTAGAAGTGGTAATATTCAGAATGTTATTTCTCTTGACCCTTTCACTATGGAAAAAGTAGAGGTTCTTTTTGGCCCAGGAGCAATAACTTACGGAAGCGATGCAATTGGTGGAGTAATGAATTTTAACACCCTTAAACCCAAATTATCATTAAGTGATACCAGTCTCATTGATGGAAATTTAGCCCTTAGAACATCAACAGCAAACTCTGAAATAAGCACACATTTAGACTTTTCAATAGCCACCAGAAAGTGGGGCTTTTTAAGTAGTTTTAGTAGAACAGATTACGGAGACCTAAAAATGGGAAAGAACGGTCCTACTGATTATTTAAGAGACAGTTTAGTTATTCGACAGGAAGAAAAGGATTTGGTTGTTAAGAATAGCAATAACAAAATACAAGCTCCTACCAACTACTCCCAGACCAACTTAATGCAAAAAATTCTTTTTCAACCGAACAAAAAATTAAGCTTAAGCTATGCTTTTCATTTTTCCGAAACAACAGAATTCGATCGTTATGACCGACTTATCGAAAAAAGAGATGGGGTTTTTCGTTTTGCAGAATGGAAATACGGTCCACAAAAATGGCAAATGCATCATTTGGAGGCTACATTATCAAAGGAAACTACCTTTTATGATAAACTTAAAATCAATCTAGCCTACCAGCATTTTCAAGAAAGTAGAATTGACAGAGCACTGAACTCAAATGAAAAAGAAACAAAAACCGAAAAGGTTAATGCTTATTCATTCAATTTAGATTTTTTTAAAACGCTAGGCGCATCTCATCAACTCTTTTATGGTTTTGAAAATATCTTAAATCAAGTTGATTCTCGTGCAAAAGTCAACAAGCTTTTAACCCTTACAGAAACTGTTTCACAAAGTAGGTACCCAAAGTCTGATTGGTATTCAAATGCCATTTATTTAACAGACCATATTAGCCTGGGCCCTAAACTGAGTATAGAAGCAGGACTTCGTGTAAATCACTTCGGTTTAAATTCAGTATTTGATACTTCTTTTGTTCAATTGCCTTTTGAAAAAATCAAGTTAAATAAAGTTGCTGTTAATGCAAGTTTAGGCGCAGTTTATCGACCTTCTGAAAGTTGGGTTTTTAGCAGTAATCTTTCTACCGGATTCAGAGCACCAAATGTAGATGATATCGGAAAGTTTGATAATCAGAGAGACTTTTCAGTGCTTATTCCAAATGAGGAATTAACTGCCGAGTATGCTTATAACATAGATTTTGGAGCAACCCATATTCTAAACGATGCGATAAAAGTAGACTTTACAGTATTCTACACTTTACTTGAAAATGCGTTGGTTAGACGCGGTTTTCAATTAGATGCCAAGGATAGTTTAGATTTTAACGGAAAAACACTTAGAATCGAAGCAATACAAAATGCTGCCCAAGCAAGCGTTTATGGATTGCAAGCAGGAATTGAAGCAAGAATAAATGACAACTTTAACTTTTCAGGTGATGTCAATTTTCAAAAAGGGGAAGAAGAATTAGAGGATGGAAGTAAAAGTTCTTCAAGACATGCAGCACCCTTGTTTGCTATTGGAAGGTTAAATTTTACCAAAGGCAAAATAAAGCTTCAACTTAATTTACAATACTCCGATAAGGTCTCTTTTTCAGAATTAAATGTTGAGGAACGCGAAAAAATATTCATTTATGCTTCTGACAAAAATAACATGCCATACTCCCCTTCGTGGTATACCTTAAACTTCAAAAGTCAATTTTCTTTTAACAAAAGTATTAATGTTAATTTTGGTGTAGAAAACATTACCAACCAAAGATATAAAACCTACAGTTCAGGTATTGCTGCGGCCGGAATAAACTTTGTTTTCTCATTAACTGCCAATTTTTGATCAATGAATATTGAAGACTTTCGTAACTACTGTATTTCTAAAAAAGGCGTAACAGAAGGCTTTCCTTTTGACAATAAGACTCTAGTCTTTAAAGTAATGAATAAGATGTTTGCATTAACAAGCATTGAAAATTTTATTAGTATAAATTTAAAATGCGATCCTGAAAAAGCAGTTTTACTTAGAGAAGAACATCCTGAAATAAAACCAGGTTATCACATGAGTAAAGTACACTGGAATACTGTATCTATATCAGGAGATCTGAATCCTACTTTTATGCTAGAATTGATTAACCATAGTTACGAACTAGTTGTAAATAAACTCAGTAAAAAAGATCAAGCTCTTCTAAAGTCAATGTAATATATAAAAACTGTTTTCTCATATGAAAATAATAACTTGGTAAGCTCGAAATAATGGAAACCCTAAAAAAAGAAAAACGCCTTTGGAAAGCCCTTGTAAAATATTTTTTACAGGGCCTTTTATATGTCGTTCCAATTGGTGTAACACTCTTTTTAATTCTTTGGTTAGTAATGAAGATTGATGGAATTATCAATTTAAATATTCCGGGGCTAGGCTTAGTTGTTATTTTAATCGTGATTACCATTATTGGTTACCTTGGTACACATGTTTTTTTCTCGTATTTAAGACCCTTTGATCGGGCAATAGAAAAAACTCCTTTAATCAAACTTGTTTACTCTTCTTTGAAGGATCTGATGAGTGCTTTTGTAGGGAAAAAGAAACAGTTTAAAACTCCTGTTTTAGTTAAAATGGGAGGTCAATTAGAGTTAGAACGTATGGGATTTGTTACAAAACAAGACCTAACTCACATGGGCATTAGCATAGAAAAAGTTGCTGTTTATTTTCCTTTCTCTTATGGAATTAATGGACAAGTTATTATTGTTCCTAAGAAAAACGTTACTCCCATCAATGCTTCCGCTGCAGACGTTATGAAATTTATTGTATCAGGGGGGGTAACTTCTATAGATAATTTTGACTCATAAACTAAAAAATAACATATGACTTTTAGCAAATTATTAGTTTTTTCTCATTCCAAAAATGCTCAAGAAACATCTACTTTAATTGAAAAGTATATATAAAAACCTACTGTTTGCGCTAGCGAAGTAAATTTTGATGCAAACGACAGAAACGGATTCGAGGTGATTGCTAAAGTAAGACAATCAAATTCTTCTTAATCTGATATTTAATCGTTCGCCGCTGCAAAACTATAATGAGAGGTTTTACTAATGAATTATCCAAAAAGGTAAATAAAAAGTGCAAATGAAGAAATGGTTTTATTTAAGTAATACTCTTGTATTTATAGTGTTGTTTGCTTGCGGTAATTCGCAGCAAGAGAAAATTAAAATGATTCCAGAAACTGGCGATTGGCGGATGGAAATGGATTTAGGGAAAGGAAAAATTTTACCCTTTCAATTTTCTCTCTCGCAAAAAGATGGGAATTGGGAAATGATCATATTTAATGCTGAAGAAGAAATCCTCGTCGATGAAATTATTTGGAAAAATGATACTATGATCGCGAAACTACCCGTATTTGATTCCGAATTTGTTTTAAAATTAAATAGCCCAAATACTTTTTCTGGTGAATGGGTTAATCATTATAAAAGCGAAAATTATAAAATTAGCTCTTCTGCCAAATTAGAAAAAAACACACGTTTTTCTGACCTTAAGGACAACTTCTCTCATGATTTTGGTGGAAAGTATGAAGTATACTTCAGCCCTGATACAGAAGATGAAGGAAAAGCCATTGGCATGTTTGAACAAAAGGGGAATAAGCTAACCGGAACATTTGCTACAGAGCGAGGAGACTATCGTCACCTAGAAGGCAATATATCAGGAACTAAACTTCTTCTTTCCACTTTTGATGGATCTCATGCCTTTTTATTTGAAGCAGAAAAAAAGGATAGTGGATTAATAGGTAAATTCTATTCAGGCACTCATTGGGAAGAAGATTGGATTGCAACAAAAAAAGCTGATGTTGCCTTAAGAAACGCTGATTCCCTTACTTTTTTAAAAGAAGGATATGAAGGTATTTCATTCTCTTTTCCAAATGAAGAAGGAGAAATGATATCTCTCTCTGACGAGAAATACAAAAACAAAGCTGTTATTGTCCAAATAATGGGATCATGGTGTCCCAATTGTCTAGATGAAACAAATTACCTTTCCAGCCTTTATAAAACGTATAATAATCAAGGGTTAGAGGTAATTGCACTTGCCTTTGAACGAGCAAGAACAAAGAAGCAAGCATTAATTAATTTAACTCGCTTAAAAACAAAGACAGCTGCTTCTTATGAATTCCTTTTAGCTGGGGCTACAAGAGAAGATAAAGCCACTGAGCTGTTACCCATGTTAAATCATATCATGTCCTATCCCACTGCCATCTTTATAGATAAATCAGGGGAAATAAGACGAATTCATACCGGTTTTTATGGCCCAAGTACAGGCCAATATTATACCAATTTTACAAGCGAGACAGAAGCTTTAGTTAAATTAATGATCAACGAATAAAAGTAAATTTCCCTTTGTTCTTCTGTTGTTTAATCTAATTTTATTCTTTCTTTTCTATTAGCAAGTTCCCAGGCAGTCATAAAAACTAAGCGTGCAATTTTTTCAGTTTTCTTGTAATCAATCTTTTCTACAGTATCTGTTGATTTGTGATAATCCTCATGCACTCCGCTGAAGTAAAAAATTACAGGAATATTGTTTTTAGCGAAATTGTAATGATCAGATCTATAGTAAAATCTATTCGGATCATTTTCCTCATTAAATTTATAATCTAAGCCAATTTTTGTATATAAATTATTTACCTTTTCGCTTAATTCATGTAATTCCTTACTTAACTTATCTGAACCAATAAGGTATACATAATTACTATCCTTCAAATGATGTTCATCATACCTGCCAATCATATCAATGTTCAAATTTGCAACGGTATTTTCTAATGGAAAAATTGGATTGTTGGTATAATATTTTGATCCTAACAAACCTTTTTCTTCTCCAGAAACAGGCATAATTAAAATACTCCTTTTTGGATGAAATCCTTTCTTAATGGCTATTTGAAAGGCCTCAGCAAGTTCTAATAGCGACACCGTTCCGGTTCCATCATCATCGGCTCCATTAAAAACAACATCTCCTTCTTTTCCAATATGATCATAATGTGCTGTAATTACGATTAATTCATCTTTTAATTCTTTCCCCGGTATATAAGCCAAAACATTTTCAGACGTTAACTCTTTTGTTGGCTTATCTATATGAAGTGAAATTTTCATTGTAAA
>JAESST010000423.1 GCA_016763995.1 Flavobacteriales bacterium
AGCTTCCGTTTCATCCAATCTTTCGTGCTCGGACCTAGGTAAACTTCAGTACCATCTCTATCTACTTTGAGGTAAAACTTAATTGCTAATTCTAAATGTATTGCATGTTCATCCCCTTCTTTAGAGAATAAATAATCCAGTTCTCCAAGCGTTATTTTTTCTTGATTCAATTGCAGACTATGGCTCAATAATTGAAAATGATCGTGATTCTCAAGATAAAATAAAAGCAAAGTTTCAGCGTATTTACCTAGGGGTAAGTGTTTTTCTTGAGATGGGATGTCGCGATGTTTATTGCTTTCGAACCATTTTAATAGGGGCTCAATGTTTTCTTCTGTTTGAAAAGAGAAGACCAAATGATTTGGAATTAGCTCGTGTTGAATGGGAAGAGCATACATTAGGCTGATTAAATCTCGGAAAAACTTAGATTCTATTTGATCTATTTTTTCAAGATCGGCTCTAAATTTTTGAATGAGTTTCATAGATAAATCGCAACTTTGTAGTCTATTAAATTAAGAAAAGAAAATGCTAATCTCTCAATCAAAAAGACAAACAAATATCATTGAGTATTTGTTGTACATGTATCAAATTGAAGACATCATTCGATCCTTTCAATTTAATTTAACAAGCATTGATACTGCGATCGTGCAGAAGTACGATCAAAGCGATGAAGTAAGGAAGAAAATGAAATTTTGGTATGCTGATTTGATTGATAAGATAAAACGTCAACATATTGAAAGAACAGGCCATCTGAAAGAATTGAGAGCAAGTATTATTCAATTACAGGAATTGCACGATCAACTGCTAATGGTCTATTTTGATAAGAAGTACATCGATTTATACGATGATGTAAAACCTGCCTTAAAAGAATTAACAGTGAAAGCTGTAGGACAAGATTTAATCAATCAAGTGGATGTTGCTGTTCACGGACTTTACGGTTTATTAATGTTGCGTTTAAAGCAAAAAGAAGTGGGGACTGAAACGCAAAATGCGATGGATAAAATCACGGCATTTTTAGCACATTTAGCAGCAAAATTTAAAATGATGGAAGCAGGAAAGCTAGAACTCCCAAAGGTACAGGGGAATTAAGTGAATTGAAGACTTAAGGTATTTGAGTGTAATTTTTTTCTAGAGGAAGCTTTGGTGCCTTAAGATATTTCTAAGCGCTCAGAAGAGAATAGAAGTTTTGTCCTTTAAATGTTCGATAATTTCTTGATTTATCTTTCTCAAATAAGCTTTCTCCTTATATAATCCTATCTGTGTTTTCTTACATTCTTTGCATTGAAAACGTTGTTCTCTTGCTGAACTCAGTCTGTGTTTGATCATTTTACCTGTGCATATTTGACAAAGAATTATTCCATCCACACGTTTGCTACACTACAGTGATGAAGTTTCCGAGGAAAAAGCGCCTGCGGCTAAACAGCTTGGGATTTGGGACGATTTCTGCGAGCCGCCTGCGAGTAAATTAGGCATCTGGCAGAAGAAGGGATTTGAGGGGCTTTAGTTGTGGGAATATCTTTTTGGCAGGCGAGCCTAAGATGAAGCTAGGGTTTTGTTGTTCCCTTCGAGAGCTTCAGGGCAGAGCAACAAAAAAGTAGTGGCGAATGAGCCGAACGAAGCAAAGCTCATTTTGCTTTTTTAAGTAACGCCAAAAAAGAAAATATTTAGTGGGGAGAGGCGGATAGTACAAAATAACAGCGTTTTACATAGGTATTGAGATCGTAGACTGTTTTTTTTGAAAGTGGCAAGATGGGATCTAAATTACTAGTTATCATAAAGTTAATTAATAAATATTTTCGAGAGAGAATAGCTTCTAATGCATGAAATTCAACAATCGTATAAAAAATTTGAAATCCTCGATTGATTTTATATCTTAGGAGGAATTAATAACCAATAACTTATACCTGCTGCTATGAAAACCTACAACACCAATTCTAATAGAATCCATCGGTATTCTTTTTGGGCCTTTATTGCTATTTTCTTTTTGTCTCTATCTAGTTCATTTGGACAAGAGAGACATGAAATGTTCATTCTTAAAAATCGAGCAGATGTACTCGATAATGCAAAACCGCATGATTTTTTTAAGATTCCTGAATTAGAATCGAAAGATGGAAGGTTAGAGCTTGATTTATTTATCAATGAGCAAGTTTTTAATTTTAATGGAGACAAGGTTAAGTTGCGGGCTTATACGTATAAGAGTGGCGACAAATCCTCTACTAAAATTGGTCCTTGGGGCCCAACGTTGAGAATACAACGAAATGATCGTTTAAGTATAACAATTCACAACAACTTACCTTTAGGTGAAGAGCGAAATTATTTAGGGTCAATGGCTGCTAAGATATCTGCAAGGATGGATGATGGCGGAAAAGTTGATGCAAGGCTCAAGAAGGTTCTTGTTAACGCTACAGATTCGTTGATAACTGAGGCGAATTTAATAGGGGCAACAATTGATGTGATAGAGAAAGCTAAGCGCTGGGTTATTAATGGGAAGCTTGCTTGTCAATGCCCTCTAGGAGAGGAAGGAACGTGTAAAAAAATAGACATAGAATATCCAGTAGAGTATGCGTGGAATTTCGGAACTGAAGAATATGCCTTAAGAATTTATGAAAGCTTGGCCCATGATGGAGAAAATCATGACCATAATATTCCTCATGGCTTTAACAATACAAATCTGCATACGCATGGATTTCATGTAAGTCCAAATCAAGATGATATTTTTAGAAATGTAAAACCAAGTTTTTCTAGCTACTACACGTATGATTTAGTTGATCATACGGCAGGGACTATGTGGTATCACCCTCATGTTCATGGTTCTACTGGCTTGCAGGTGGCTAGTGGTATGTCAGGAGCTATTATTATTGAAGATTCTAAGGAGGTGAAAGAAAAATATCCTAATCTGGCTGCCGCTTCTGATTCAGCACATGAGAGGATTATGATTTTTAATCAAATCAATTATGATATAATAACAGGAGAATTAAATGATTTTAATGTTTTAAATAGAGTTTCAGAGCCAAAAGGAACAACTGTTAATGGAGTTGTGATTCCAAAAATGGAAATTGCTCCAGGAGAAGTTCAGCGTTGGGGATTGATTCATTCAGGTTATGCCTCTTCTCTTGGTTTAGAATTCCCTAAAGAAGCAAAGGTTTGGCAAATTGCCGTAGATGGAATTCTATTTTCTGAACCACAAGAATTAGAAACGGTGCACATGGCTCCTGGAAATAGAACGGATTTATTAATTCAGTTCCCTAAAGATATGAGTCCGGGAGAATTTAAAGTAGTTACTACTACTTATAATTCTGTATGTGAGTATTTTCATCAAGATGATGAATGTAAAAGAAATAAAGCAATAGATCCAGATGCAGAAGAGATTGTGCACATTATTGTAAAGGGAGATCCTGTGAAAATGAATGTTCCCTCAAGTTTACCAGGGCCTGGAGTAGGGCATGACGACATTAAAGATTCAGAAATAGTTAATATGGAAAACCCAAGGAGAACTTCTTTTGATTTGGTAGTGGCAGCAACTGACAAAGACACCACTAAATATATGATCAATAATCAAGCCTTCGAATCTTACCTTATTCCGGATACTTTAATAGAAGGTACTGCTGAGGTGTGGATCGTAAGAACTTCGAATAATATTCCTCACCCTTATCACATTCATATCAATCCTTTTCAAGTAACTGAGATAGGAGGTAGAGAAGTAAACCCTCCCATGTGGAAAGATGTTGTAATGGCATCGGAAAACCAGAGTTTAAAAATTCGATCTCGATATCAGAAGTATATAGGGGATTTTGTGATTCACTGTCATATTTTAAGTCATGAAGACCAAGGGATGATGCAACGGGTAAGAATAATTCCTAAGAAGAAAAAAAATTAAGAATTTGTAAGAGGGGCAGTGGTCTTAAAAACTGTGTCCGACTTTTTGTGGGAAGTCCAGTGTTTGCGCCCACCCGCAAGTCGGACACTCGCCATCCGGATCAGTTAGCATCGTTGGCGTAGCCAATACATAATTTATAAGGGCTCCATCCGGGGAATAATTCTGCTTTAGGGTCAATGCTTAAAAATCTCGCCCCTCTATTATCCAATCCTGTTCCTGCGTTGTTTTCGCTAATGGTTTCATGGTCTCTTTCGTGCCCTGTGGTCAGGTAACGTCCTGTTCCATTACCATCGGTGAAGGATCGTAGGATTTTACCATAAGGGTAATAATCATTAGAATCCTTGTTATGAGTTACTTTTAGTGTATTCTCCGTTTTTGTTTAAAAAATCTTTAATACTGCTGAATGAGCTGTATTTTTTAGCTTATAC
>JAESST010000424.1 GCA_016763995.1 Flavobacteriales bacterium
ATCGGTTTAGCTCAAACGGGTACAGGTAAAACGGCTGCCTTTGGACTTCCGTTAATAGATTTAGTAGACAGCGATAATAAGGCAACACAGGCTTTAATTATGGCTCCTACAAGAGAATTAGGACAGCAAACTGCAAAGCAATTAGTAGAATTTTCTTCTAATAATAGGCAACTCAACGTAGAAGTAGTTTACGGTGGTGCTGCTATCATGAATCAAATTAAAGCGTTAAAACGTCCAACACAAATCGTTGTGGCTACACCAGGTCGTTTATTGGATTTGATTAACAGGAAAGCGATTAAGCTAGATGATGTAAAATATGTAGTGCTAGATGAGGCTGATGAAATGCTGAACATGGGCTTCAAAGAGGACATTGATCAAATTTTATCTTACACAAGAGATGATCGTTCTACTTGGTTGTTTTCTGCAACTATGCCTTCAGAGATTCGAAGAATTATTAAAAAATACATGACAGACCCTAAAGAGGTAGCTGTTAATATTGAACAAAAGACAAATACTGATATTACGCATCAGTACATTGTGACTAGGAATGATGATAAAGTTTCTGCTTTAAAAAGATTTTTAGATATTCAGCCTGATATGAAGGGGATTTTGTTTTGTAGAACAAAACGTGAGACTCAAGAAATTACAGACGAATTAGGTCAGCTTGGTTATGAAGTTGAGGCCTTACACGGAGATTTATCTCAAGCACAGCGTGATGCAGCAATGAGAAGGTTCAAAGCAAGAAACATGCAGTTGTTAATTGCAACTGATGTAGCTGCAAGAGGAATTGATGTAAATGATTTAACCCATGTATTACATCATAAGATTCCAGATCAATTAGAAGCTTACACTCATCGAAGTGGAAGAACAGGAAGAGCTGGTAATAAAGGACTTTCTATCGTTTTTATTAACAATAGAGAAGGTCGTAAGATTTCAGATATCGAACGTAAAAACAACATTAAGTTCGAAAAAATAGAAGTTCCAAAGGCAAGCGAGCTAAAGAAAGTTAGACTTGAAAATTGGGTGAAGCGAATTTTGAGCATGCCTGTAGATCAAGATGCAAAAGAGGAATTAACTCCTTTGTTAGGTCATTTTGAAGCCTTGAATAAGGAAGACCTATTGATGAGAATGATCAGTCAAGAACTGGCTCAATTAAAATCTAGCGACAAAGGAGACTTAAATGCTGGCGACGGGAAAAGCAGTAGAGATAGAGAATATACAGGTGGTCCTGCTCGATATTTTATCAATATCGGTCTGGATGATGGATTAAGTAAAGCAGATTTACTTGAATTTGTAAGTGAAGTGTCAGGTGCTAAGACGTCACAGATTAATGACATAGCAGTTCAAGATAAACGTTCTTTTTTCAACTTAGATGAAAGTCAAGTTAATGGGTTTGAAGCAAAATTCGAAGGATTAGAACTTGAAAGCGGTCATGCAATTCGTGTGAATAGAGAAGGTAATGCTGGCGGAGGCGGAGATGGCAGAAGTAGTGGAGGAAGAAGTAACTTTGGCGGAGGAAACGGAAGAAGGCCAAAAGGAGCTGGCGGTGGTCGTAGATCAACTGGTGGTAGCGGAAGTGGAAGCAGAGGTAGCTACGGTGGTGGAAACAGCGGCGGCGGAAGAAGTGGCGGAAGAGCCAATAGCAGCCGTAGTAATAGTGCTAATAACAGTGGTGGCAGACGTAGAAGATAGAATAAAAGAATTTTATTAATTTTGTCAAATAACAATAAGAAGCAAATTTAACGCATGGGTAGATCACAGGAAACTTTTGGAAAAAAAGAGAAAGAAAAGAAAAGAAGAAAGAAGAAAGAAGATAAGGCGAAAAAACGTGAAGAACGTCAAGCTAGTTCTTCTGGAGGCGGTCTAGAGAATATGATGGCTTATGTTGACGCAAATGGAAACATAACTGATACTCCACCAGACCCAACGGTTAAGAAAGAGAAAATAATTGCTGAAGATATCGTTTTAGGTATTCCTAAGAAGGGAGAAATGGAGGAAGAAGATTTAATCCATGAAGGGAAAGTGACCTTTTTTAACGATTCTAAGGGATATGGATTTATTAGAGACATAAAAGATCAAGAAAGTTACTTTGTTCATGTAAATGGATTGAAAGAAGAAGTAGGAGAAGGCGATAAAGTTAAGTTTGAGCTAGAAAAAGGTCAAAAAGGATTGATGGCTGTTAGAGTTTATAAGATTTAACATGCTATATTAGAATATTAAGAAGGCGCTAGGCTAAAAGCTTAGCGCCTTTTAGTGTTTGAGCTTAACTAGCTCTCTATTATTCCTAAGGTATACAATTGCTCCATCGTTGGCGATTCACTTCCTCCAGCAGGCTCTAAAGTGATTCCAAATGCTTCTGAACTATTGTTATTGAGCAATAGGAATATTTTATCACTGTCGGCAGTAAAATCTGATAACAAACCAATACTTGTTGGACTTAATGGGTTAAGTGTTAAAGACCATACTTGATATTCCATTCCTTCAGGAGGATCAGGTAATCCTTGTGCATCTAAATAAACTGCTGTGTTTTCTTTATCCCAATAAACTGTAGCATAGCTTTCAGAAAAGCTAGATTGCCCTGCCAAAGGAGTGGATATAATATCTTGATCTCTTAAAACTGCGATTAACTTTTCTGCCTCTTGTTGGTCTAATTTAGAAGCAACAATCTGTTGTTCCAAGTCATGCTTCTTTAATCGAAGGTTCTGTGCTTGCTCTTGTAATTTATTATTTTCTAATTGTGTCCAAATCAATCCCCCCAAAAGACATACAAACATTGCAAGCCAACCAAGGTATTCCAGTTTTTTATACATTGGAATAAGCTTCCCAGCTTTTTCCCGCGTTAAACCCAATTTAGACAATACTGAATCAAAAAGTTGATCTGAAATAGAAGGAGAAAGTGCAGAAGTGATCTTTATGATTGATTTCTCAATAAGTTCAAGTTCGTTTTTAAGCTCAGGATGTAGTTCTATATTTTGCGTAACTACTTCGCTTTCCTTTTCAGAAAGCGTTCCTGCAAGGTATAACTCCAGGATACCAGATTCTATGTATTCTACAACATTTATCATTCCATTAGAGTTCTAAGTTCTTTTAAACAATTCCTAGATCTTGACTTAACAGTGCCCAATGGGATTTCTAATTCATCTGATGTTTCTTGCTGAGAATAGCCTTTAAAGTATATTAACTCAATTAGCTTTCTACATTTATCTGCCAGCTTAGTAAGAATGTTTTTTAATCCAATGGCGTTCGTTTTGCTATCCAAATCCTCATCGTTCGCTAAAATATCAATAAATGTTTCTGAACTAACGTTCTTTTTATTGTTCTTGGAGTTTTTTGACCGCAAAGTATCAATTGCACTATTTCTTGCGATATTTAATAACCAGGTAAAGAATCTACCTTTCTTTGAAGAGTAACGGTCTGCATTGGTCCATGCTTTTATGAAAACATCTTGGAGCAGCTCCTCAGTTAACTCTTGATTTCTAACAATATTGAAGATAACTCCTGAAATACTCTCCTTATAGAGCTCATAGAGCTTTTCGAATGCTTTTACATCCTTGTTTTGGAATCGTTTTATCAGTATTTCTTGATCCATCAAAAAGATCGTTTATTAGTTTAATTAGAGAATTACAAATAAAGTAGATTATTACAACACTACAAAATATATTGGTCTAGTACCAAAAGTTGTATTCTAGCATACCTACGAAAAGGGAGAGAGTTTGGATTTTATCGTATAAAATTAAATTTCAACTAATACTAAGAATAACAATTGCAGTATAAACCTGAGCTCGATTATTAGTTAGAAATCTAGATTTTCAGAAGTGCTAATATACAAGGTCAACTTTTAGAGAGATAGCAGACTATATTCTAACTATTCAACGCAGTAGATTGATATTTCTGTTAAAGTTTTCATAGTTCCGTAGCTAACTATCAATCTTTTTCTTATAAGTTTACTTAGAATAGCTCTCTATTCCTTCATTTTAATCAAATCTCACTTTTTATCTAGCTTCTGAATTCTTAAGAAGAACTGAACTCTGGTTATAAACTAAGCCTTATTTTTGCTGAATGAAGTTTGATGAATATTCTATTTCTGAGGGAATAAAGAAAAGCATTGCAAAGCAAGGGTTTAAAAAGCCTACAGATATACAGTATAAATCTATTCCTCCGATTCTTAGGGGAGAAGATGTATTAGCCATTGCACAAACAGGAACCGGAAAGACTGCAGCCTTTGTCATTCCAATTTTACATTTACTTCAGGTTAAGAAAACTGTCCGTAAAAGTGCAGGCATTAAATGTTTAGTAATGGCTCCAACACATGAGTTGGCATTACAAATTAATGAGGTGTTTGTTTCTTTATCGAAACACACTAAGGTGAATAGTTTTTGTATTCATGGTGGAGTAGAACAAGATCGTCAAAAAGAGGAGTTAGGAAAAGGAGTAGATGTGTTAATTGCGACACCTGGAAGATTATTTGATTTAGTAAGCCAAGGAGACGTCGTTTTAAAAGGACTCGAGATATTGGTGTTAGATGAAGCAGATCACATGTTGGATCTTGGTTTTATTAAAGACATTAAAGACTTAATGCGTCACTTGCCGGAAAGGAGACAGACCCTTTTCTTCTCTGCAACGATTAATGAAAAAATTAAGAAACTAGCTTATTCCTTAGTAGTTAACCCTATTAGAATTCAAATTTCGCCAAAAGACCCAGTTGCGAAAAACATTGAACATGCAGTTGCATCGATAGAAATGGACGACAAGCGTTTCTTTCTAGGAAATATGTTAGCAGAGCATCCTGACCGAAAGACTTTAGTTTTTGTTCGCACGAAAGTTAGGGCAGAACGATTAAAGTTGGCATTAGAGCGTCAAAAAATAGAGGCGATTACTATTCATGGAGATAAAGATCAGAAGGAAAGAGAGAGTAGTATGCAAGCTTTTAGAAAAGGTGAGCAGAAAACACTTATTGCAACAGATATAAGTGCTAGAGGGATTGATATTCCCAATGTTGAATTTGTCGTAAATTATGATCTACCCGAAAGCGCAGAACAATATGTTCATCGTGTTGGAAGAACAGGTAGAGGGAGAGAGAAAGGACAAGCCTTATCGTTTTGTGCTACAGAAGAAGTTGCCTTATTAGAAGAAATTGATCAAAATTTAGGGAAACCCATTGCTCGATTGGAAATTTCAAAAAAGAACTATCAAATGACCAAAGCTTCCGTTACCGAAAATAATAACGAGGAGGATTGGAAGAGCTTAATGGAGCATGCTGCAATTGAGACTGAAGCTTGGGAGAAAAAGAAGAAAAAGCGCAAGAAAAATAAAAAGTAAATTGATTCTAAAATAGCAGAAACTATTATCCACTTCATAGCAAAGTACTATCGTTGCAAAAACAAAGTTGTAAAATCTGTACTTTCTAATTCAGTTTGATGTACCTAAGTAAAAATACTTAGTGTATAGTTTGTAGCCCTGTAATTAAATTACTTCCTTTGTATCCGACCAATTAAAGGATACTATTCTTGCTTATATCTCTAATCGTGAAATGTTCACGAAGTTTTTTCTGTTTCAGTTTTGTTTTACTGAGTGCTTCATTATTTGCTCAGTCGGGCTATGAGTATCAACCATCGCAGCAGGATGAATCTAAACTAGCTGACTCAAAAAATAAGTTAGATCTCTGGCAAAAAGAACAATACAAAGAAATTTCAGGTAAGGACTATAAAGAATTTCACAAGGAAAGACATGAACATCTTGTGAATAAAATAGAGACTGGCTATTATATATATGATGATTTCTTTTATGTTAGATTAAACAAGATTCTTCAAAAAATTATTGCTTCTAATCCTAATTATACTAATCTGGATAATACAGAAATTCTAGTAGAAAGATCGGTAGTTCCTAATGCCGCTTGTTATGGAAATGGGATTATGGTCTTTAATTTGGGCTTAATAAGCAGGCTACAAAATGATGATCAACTTGCTTTTGTAATCAGTCATGAACTATCGCATCAGATTTTAAATCATGTAGATGGAAGTGTTAAAAACAAGATTGATTATTTAGATTCTAAAGAATATAAGAACAAAATTAAGTCAATAAAGAACCTAGAATACAATAATAATACAGTTTATGAAAGCTTTCTATTAGACTTAAGTCTAAAGTCAAGCGGTAGAACTCGACAAAAAGAAAGGGAAGCTGATTCTTTAGCGATTGTTCTTTTACAAAACACAAATTATAAGCTTAATGAATCGTTGAACCTATTGGCTATTCTCGATATAAGCGATGAACCGAAGTATGCTGATACAATTGACTATAAAACACAATTTTCAGCTGATAGCTATGAATTTCAAGATGCATGGTTATTGAAAAGGAATGGCTTGGCAGTTCAACAAGAATACGATCAAGAGTTAATAGACTCCTTAAAGACTCATCCTGATTGTGATTTAAGAATTAGTTTATTAGAAAAGAATTTTAAACTTCCTCCATTACAAAAGCACGAAATTGAAAGTGTATTTAAAGAAGTTACTATTCATTCAGATTTTGAGCTGATACATTCAGACTTACTTGATGGTAGATATGGGAGAGTCATTGAAAATGGCTTTGTTCTGCAAAATTATTATCCAGATAATGATTTTTTAACGGCAGCCATTGGAATTAGTCTTGCAGAAATTTATTTTGCACAAAAAAATCATAGCCTTCGCCAGTTTGTTCCTTTACCTGATGATGACTATAACATGAATTATCATAGAATTCTCTTGATGATTAATAACATTCGTTTAAGCGATTTAAAAAAAGTAACACTGGCCTACTATAATAAAAATGAGGGAATTAAATCGACATCTCACGATGAACAAAATGAGCACTTAGCTTATGCTAGTTATTTATACCTGAAATTAAAGAATAGCGAGCTATTAGAAAAAACAAAGACTGATTACTTAACTCTATATCCTCAGGGATTTTTTATAAATAAATTGAAAACAAATAAATGAAAAAATAGTACTATTTATGGCCATTTTATTCGCTTCTATGAGCGGTATAACGGCACAATCAAAAAGCGTTAGTAGTGTGGTTAAATTGAATATTAATAATATTCAGCCCATTAAAAAAGGAGATAAAATAACAGGTTATTATGTTTTTTATAAAGCCGATAAAGTAAAAGGTGGAGATTATTCTTATAAACTCATTATTTATGATGAGAATGTTGAAAAAGTAGCTAAAAAGAGAATTATAGCGAGTAGTTCATTATTATTATTAGAAGCTCAGTACAATGGAGAGTTATTGTGCTTTAAGTTATACGATAAAAAAGAGAAGAAATCAAAACTGATCTTTTACAACGATAAAGCAGAGAAGATTTATACAAAATCATATGAAGTTTCTAAAATGGAACGAAAAATGATTCTTATGAGGGAACAACAAGGTGGATCTTCTTCTGCTCCAAGCTTAGTTCCAATAGAAGAAAAAGGATTCTTAGACGTAACTACAGTTAAGAATGAGAAAGCAGGATATCAGATTAAGTTTTACCCGAATGATAAGACTCAAAAAGGATGGAAATATGCTTCAAAGAAAACTTCTCCATTGTTAGAGTTTGCTACAGTTATGGAAGCAAATAAAAATATTATTGTCTGTTTGGTGGGTGCTAAGAAAAAGATGATGAGCCAGAATGCGAGCTACAATGTTGTTACTTTAGATGCGAATACCGGTAAAGAATTGTACAAAATAAAAGCAAGTAGCCCAAAGTATGAAGAAAGCATTCTGAATAGTTATTATGATGAAGGTAAAAAGGAGTTAACTTTATTTGGGAATTACTTTAGAAAAGGATCTAATGTAATTAAAGATAATAGTTTAGGTATTGTAATTACAACAGTTAATGCTGAAGGAAAAAAAATTGGCCAAAAATATAACTCATGGTCAAAAGACATTGCGAAGTATTTAGGACCAAGCAAAAGAGGAAAGATATCCGAAATCGGATTCATCTTTTTTCATCAGTTTGTTCGTAAAGCAGATGGTACTTTTTATGGAATTGGAGAGTCTTACAGAAAAACAGTTTCAGGAGCAGCTACTGCTGGTAAGATTTTAGCATTGGCAGCAATTGCAGCGGGAGGAACAGGAAGTAATAATGAGAGTTCATTTCAAATCACAGTACGAGATTTTTATATTTTCGAATTCGATCAAGACAAAAATATTACAGGAGTAAAAACGATTGAAAAATCAGTATCTAGAGTTGGCCTTCCAAAAGGAGCAGGCTACTATGGACCGCAAATTTTAGCACAGATTGTAAAAGCTCAAGGAGGCTTCGATTTTAGCTACTTAAAAACGTTAAATGAGGGTAAAACATTTGCTGTTTTCTATCAGAATTATGAGAAAATCAAAGGAGAAAAAAACAAATCAGTATGTGGAGTTATTTCACACACAGACGGAGAATATCTGATTGATAAGATTGATCTTCCTACAGAGGCGACCTTTACAAAAGTACTTCCTGCACAAGATGGGAATGTACTTTTTATGGAATACTATAGAAAAGATAAAAAGTTAAAAATGGAATTTAAAAAGATGAACTACTAAAACATCTTAAACTATTGAATGAAAAGGCTTGTATGAAAATACAGGCCTTTTTTTTTGACTCATTTGGCATCAATTTTGTAAAAGCACATCCGTAAAAAAACTAGTGAAAACCTTATAAACAAACCCATGAAAAAGATCAATTACCTTAGCCTAAGTATCGCAATAACTTGTTTACTAACTATCATTTATTCCTTTAAAGTATCAGAAAAAAACTATGAGTTTAAAACAATTACGATTGTTGAATCAATTGTTCCATCTGGTGCAGGGCGTTCTAGGATTATCAATGCCTTAGCACCAAGGGACTACAAAGAGTATACAAAAATTATGACTGCCGATGATAAAAGTAGAAACAAATCAAAACGCAGTGAAATTAGAGTCAAAAATTACGAAGAAACGAAACTCCTTAACTTTTATAACATGGGAGGTATTCGTTTTCAAAACATTGCCGCAAACGATGCTGTAATTGATTCAAGAATCAATGCATTCTTAGATGAAGGATGGGAGATAATAAGCATTAACACTGGTGTAGAAGCCTACGGAGGTCAAGGAGATGGAAATGGCTTATACATTACAAGAGTCTATTTCAAGAAGCCAAAATAAAATAGCACTTCATTAATAATAAAGCCGAAGCATTTATGTTTCGGCTTTATCCGTTTAAGAGTTTCAATGTTGTAGCGTAAAGACTTTGTTGAGTCATCTTAGATTTTAACCAGGCATAAAAGCACATTAAAAATAAATCTTCTTGTTCTGCAGGTTTACGATTAATTCTTTTCTCCACTTTGCTTATAAATGATTCTGATACAGCTCTATTTGGATATTTGTACACTTCTTTCACTAATTTTAGAAATGGGCTGATTTGAAAGCTTTCTTTTCTTGTAAAGTACTCATTGTATTTTCTTGTAAGGCTTTGAATTTTAGAGTCGACATAATCTAGGTTCTCTAATTCTATGTGTAGCAGAATTTCTATATAAAGCTTATTTAGCATCCAATCTTTCCCCATTCTTGTCTCATACCATTTATCAGATTCTTGAAAACGGGTAAACAACTGTACTGCCTTTTTTAATTCATTTTGTTGAAAGTGAATCATAACTCTTACCAAGAGGTGATTTAAGATACTCTCATTTGGATATTTGCTTTCTAAGATAATTTGATCTAGAATAATTTCAGCTTTCTGATATTTTCCTATAAAGTTGTAATTCAATGCTAATAGGTTCCAATAACTTAATTGATACTTCTTATATAGTTTGGATTCGAAGCGTAACAGTTGTGTTTTCATTTGACTTAAGAAGGCGATACTTTGATCAAATTCTTTTTTTCTAAAGTAAATATTGGCGATTAACAGAAGGATCTCAATGTGATAAGGGAGTTGTTGTTGTCGATCTATATCGCTCTCTTGAATTTCTTTTAAGCGTTCAATAAAGAAAAGGTTTACTTCTGCATAATTCTTGGTGTAACTGCCTTCTGAATCCGCAATTTTTGCAATTTGCAACAAGTCTTTAAAGTCGAAGTAATGATTAGATGACTTCCCAATAAGCTGTTTATAAGAGGCTAGTTCTTGGAAAATATCTAGGTCTTGACCATCAGAATCAGCTTTTACAAAGGCTTTTCGAAGTTTTGCATTGGCCATATTTCTTTGAGCAGAGAGTGCATGTTGCTCAAGGTTGTATTGAAATTCTTCAATTAAGATGGTTGGGTCGGGCGATTCTCTTAAATGTGAGTTTTCTAGGAGATTCTGAAAAATTTCATTTAACAAAGCGAAAAAGTTTAACTCTTGAGCTTTTCTCTTTGCTTGCATTAATACCTTAAATGCTAATTGGTTCTTGTTATTGGCGAATAGTTTTTTTGCTATTAATAGTTGCTTAATAATGAGGTGTTCTTGCTTTGCCTCGGTTTCAAAGCTTTGTTGGGCAATAAATTCCATCATATTGTCTTTCAGTCTTTTTTTTGCGACATGAAAAGTATTTGATCCTAGTTTTTGCTTCCAAAGCAATGCATCACCTTTACTTAAGGCTTCAAACAAATGAATATTATCCTTGGTTTTGGTTGATCTTTTTTGACCCAAATAGTTGATAAACTTTGTATAGTCAGAGGGAGATAGGATTCCAACAAGATCATTAAATTCTGACATTAGCTGTAATTATAGTTAATTTAATATATTCATTAATAGTCGTTGAAGTGTAAATTCATGCTTTTTAGCTGTTATAAATTTCGGAAAAATGTTTTTAACTGCTTGTCGCTTTCCTTCATATTTGCGGTATAATTTAAAATTAGAAACTATGAACACTGATGTATTTATGACTGAAGAGCAAAATAAAAATGTAGTGACTGACACTGGCCGAAAGGTGAAAAATAGTAGAGCAAAAACGGATTGGAAAGATTTTGGAATTAAGCCAACACCTGCTTTTATTGGAGCAGCATGGCTTGCTTTAGGAATCGGAATAATTTCTTATTGTATAGGACTTTGGAATGCCTCCCTTGCTTTAAGTGAGAAGGGCTACTTTTTTACATTGATATTGTTTGGCTTATTTTCTGCAATTTCTGTTCAAAAGTGTGTACGAGATAGAGTGGAAGGGATCGATGTTACGGACATATATTATGGGATAAGTTGGTTTACTACCATTACGTCCCTTATTTTATTGTGTATCGGTTTACGAAACGCAGAGATGGAGTTAAGTGAAAAGGGGTTTTATGGAATATCTTTCGCTTTTGCATTATTTGCAGCTGTAGCAGTACAGAAAAACACAAGAGATATGAAGATTATTAATAAAAACCTGAATTCGAATATTGGTTAGAAATTCAGATTTTCAGAAGTGGCAATTTACAAGCTGGGCTTTTAGAGATATAGCTCTTGTCTGCCAGGGCTCGCCAGGCAAGGCGCTTTGCATTCATTAAATTTAATCAAATCTCACTATTTATCTGTGTTTTGAATTCTTAAGAAGAGCTGAACTCAGGTTAAAACGTAAAATTAAGGCCGAAATAATAGTATTTCGGCCTTTTCTTTTTCTTCAATCCATTCAATTCTTATTTTTGATAAAAAATAGATTATGTCAAAAGGGAAGAAAAAGCGCATTCGTTTAGAAAGTCAAATTCAACAATTGTTACAGAGAGATAATGGAGTAACAGCTCATTTTGATTATAAAATCAATATGAATTCTATCAAGAATACAATTGAGCTAAATCTTTTAACCTTTAATCCCATTCATGATGATTATATGTTACTACGTAAAGAGAGTGGAAGGTCTGCCATTGAATGCTTAGAATCTATGTATGCCTATATTCGAAAAGATGAGAAGCGGAAGAATGAGAATTCTTATACAATTAGTTGGAAACAAAAAGGAAGTAGCGAAATGCATCATTCTTACTTCAGAGGAACTTCTGAAAAAGAAGTCATGAATAAATTTCTACATGAAAAGAAGGCTGAGGGATACGAATTCTCAATCAAGATGAATCCAATTACCTAAATGTAAAAATAGAGGCCTATACCTAGCCACTCTGTTCTAGTTCGCTCGAATTGGGAGTAGGGAAGATGTCCTCTATAATGTTCTAATACAATTCGAATAGGTTCTTGCTTAGAAGCAGTATAATAAGCTATTCCTGCGGCTAATTTAGTATTCAAATTGAAGTCTGTTTCTTGAAAAGATTTTAAATTAGCTCCAAGCGACCATGCCCAATTAGAGTTTTCTTTTTTGAACTCCTTCTGCCAACCTAAATAGAAGGAGAGAGGGAGTCTAATGCTGTTTGGGCGAACGACAGATCCAATACCACCATAAGCAAGATGATAAGGAGAAAAACGCTTGAAATAGCTTAGATCTAATTGCTCATAGTTGACTTTGTTTTTAGTGTACGAAATAATCTGATTCCTAATAATATAATCATCACCTAGATGAGAGGAAACATGAAAGAAGCGAATTCGATAGGTAGAAGTTTCATTCAATTGCTTTACAAAGCTAAAGGCAATTTTATAATCAATATTGATTAGGTTTCGCTGTTGAATTCCTTCTACTTTCTTCCATTCAAATTGCGTGAATGAACCTAATTCACCGATTATGTCCCATGCCTTATGTTCTTCTATTTTTTTTGAATAGATGGCTTGAGCAATACCAAATGAAAAGGGAATGTATTGATTTTCTAACGCGTTTTTCTTCAATAACGAAGTCATGCTTCCCGATACTTGAATCTCTGTTGGATCAAGGTAGATACTTGAATTCGTTAATCTGTTCCCCATCCAGTAGGATTGCGAAAAAAGGGGAGTGGCAACAACAAAAATGAGGAATAAAAACCCGTACTTTTTCATGATTCAAAAGTGGAAAAAATCTTTTAGAATTGCAGCATCTTCATGAATAATTTGAGACTTTGGGATTAAATAACTATACTCGTAATTGATTATCAAACCAAAACGAAATATTATGACAACAAAAACGAAAACTCCTACTTGGTTTATGGTAGTGAGCATTATTGCACTAATCTGGAATATTATGGGCGTTATGGCCTATTTATCGCAAGCTTATATGCCACAAGAAGTCCTAGATTTAATGTCTGAGGCGGAAAGAACGCTAATGGAAAGCACCCCAGCTTGGGTAACTGCTGCCTTTGCCATTGCTGTATTTATGGGGACTTTGGGTTGCCTTATGTTGGTTTTAAAGAAAAGGATTGCAAAAATGCTCTTGCTTGTTTCACTAGTAGGTATAGTAGTTCAAATGTTCTGGAACTTTTTTATTGGTGATACTTTTGAGGTTTACGGCCTTGGAAAAGTAGTTATGCCAATTATGGTCTTAATTTTTGGAGTTTTATTGGTCCGTTTAGCGAATAAGGCTATTACTAATAAGTGGATCGCATAAAAAGTAATCGCACAAAAATCCCATCTGTCACTTGATAGATGGGATTTTTCGTTCATGTATTTCTGTCTTGGCTTCCATTGTTTTGGCATCAAAATTTTTCAAAATATTGCTTTCAAGATCAGAAGGTGCATTTATATATGCATCTATATTTTAAGTGTAATATGTCTTATTATTAAGTAGATAAGGCTATTTATCTAAACCTTTAGTTGTGCCATTAGATTGTTATACTAATAATTGAAACTGATCTCTTTCCCAGCTTTTAACTTGTTCTTGACCGTTATTACTTCAGTAACAGTTAAGAGAATAGAGGCCTTATCATTAGTGGCTGCTGTATTCAACTACAGGTATTTATTCTATAGTTGTTATTATAAAAAGAAGCAAAAGAATCGAAATGTCGGAATTCTAATATTAGGTGAGAGCGTTCATGAGAACAAAGAGAATAGAGTAGAAGGTATATTCTAGCTTTGAATTAGAAAGAAAACTCTATGCAGCAGTATAAGCTACCAATAGAATGATGCAACTAATAAAAAGAAAAACAAGTTGTAAAAGCTGTTGTGATTTTGCGTTCATGGAAGTAAGACACCAAATGTCCGAAGCGCTGGTTGTCTG
>JAESST010000425.1 GCA_016763995.1 Flavobacteriales bacterium
AAAAAGGGATATTTAATTATATTCGCAACAACAACTACTAGGACCATAACGAAACCATAATTGGTCCCTGCCCTAGTAGATTGCACTAAATGTGATACTCCAACAGCAGCCCCAGCATATAATAAGCCAGGGCCTAGTCGGGATAAGAGTAACTTCATCGGCTAACCGACTCTTCCTATTTTTTTTGTGTAATCACTTACTTTCGCTTCTTTATCTTTCTTAACAGCATTAAAGTGAGCTTTAACTTCTGCTCTTGTTCCTTTGTTAGGATAATTCGAGACCTTATTTAACATTGCAATACGATCATCTATTACAGCATCAATTACTTGATCCATTTTATTTCCTTCTTTCTCGTCTCCATTAATCGATTCAATAAATGCATCTTCGATTAATACGTCTGTTTGTGCCTTAATATTCTTCTTAAATTTTCTTCTACTTGCCATACTATTGATTTTTGTTAAAAATAAGATTTATTGATTTTGAATCAAAAAGCGTTTTCGCAATGCTTATTTTTGGCCCTGATTTGAAAAAACTATACTCTATAATTGATATTGAAGCCACTGGCGGAAACGCAAAGATTGGCAGAATCACTGAAGTTGCTATTTTGGTGTTTGACGGAGAAAAAATTATTCAAGAATATTCTACATTAGTAAATCCTGAGCGGAAAATACCTCACTATGTTCAACGATTAACTGGTATAAGCGACAAAATGGTTAGTGTAGCACCTTTGTTTAAAGAGGTAGCACAAGATATATTTGATATACTAAACTCAACTTGTTTTGTAGCTCATAATGTGAAAGCTGATTATAGCTTCATTAAAACAGAATTAGAAAATGCAGGAATCTCTTATACAAGTGAACGCCTATGTACTCTTGAATTATCAAAAGAGTTAATCCCAGATTCTGAATCTCATGGCTTAGGAAAAATTTGTAAGCATCTATCTATTGAAGTTGAAGGTAGACATCGTGCAAAAGGCGATGCATTGGCAACCGTTGAACTTTTCAAACACTTGCAAATATTAGACTCGACCAATCAAATAGATAAGTTTAAAAGAAAAGCATAATGGACAAAGAACCATCCAAGTTTTCTTTCTGGTTAAAAAGAATTGGAATTGGCGGTTTTTTATTCTTCCTGATTAAAGGTTTAATCTGGTTAGTAGTCTTTTTAGGTATCGGAAATTATTTTGCTTGTTAAGTGAAGCACTAAAAGAAATAAGATACGTTGATTAACACATTAGGCTGAACATTAATAGTCGTTGTCTTAGTAATATCCTCTCTACTCACAAAACTAGAAGTTGTATTAACATTACCAATTGAAGCTGTTGTATTATCTGAAACGGTTCCACCTAACTTTACATATTGTAACCTTAATGCTAATTCCGATCCAACACTAAAACGTTGGCTTAGGAAGTAATTGAATCCTCCGCCAACTTGAAGCCCAAAAGCAATACCACCATCAGCAATAATTTCTCTCGTAGTTTTATTTGTACCTGCAGAAGAAATAATTCTTCTTTCAGAATCTGTCTTTGTTTTGCCAATAAACGTAAGATCCATCTGTGCAAAAAGGAATGGGTCTAGTCGTTTTGATGCATTCAAGTGCTTCTCTATTCCTGCAGAAATGTTCACATTATAATTACTCCTAGAAGAATCAACCTCGACTAAAAATACTCCAGAACTATCGGCAGATTCCCTATTTACTGTATTAACCGTTAATCCAAAGCCTCCTCTCAATACTAAATCATCTTTCAAATAGTATTTAGCAAACAAGATGTTTTGACCGTAATCGTTGGTATTGGAAGTCAAACGGATATTTTCAATCAACCCCTCTACAATAATACTTGCTCCAAAATCACCCTCTTTTGGAAGAAAGTCTATCGTTTTATCCTTAGTTGACTGAGCTGAAGTTTGAATACTTAAGAGTGATAAAAGAACAATAGTGAGTAGACTGCTTAATAATTTCATAGTTTCTTATTTAAAGCACAAATAACCGAAAATGACTACACTTTATTGCCTAACTTTTAAAAGATTTATCTTGTAGCATTGGAACAAAACTAAAATCACCGAAAGTTTCTGTCTTAAATTCAGTTTCAGAAATTTTAGTTAGTCGTTGCATCTCTTGAGTATCTGATTCCCCTAAAGGAATAATCATAAATCCCCCAATCTTTAATTGAGACTTTAAATCTACTGGAATAAAAGGTGCTGCTGCCGTAATAATAATCTTATCAAATGGGGCATAACCTGGTAAGCCTTTATATCCATCACCAAAAAAAACTTTTGGAAAATAGCCCAATTCATTTAACTTCTTCTTAGATTTCATGTATAATGAACGATGACGTTCGATACTAAACACCTTTACGCCCATCTCCACTAACACACTGCATTGATATCCAGATCCGGTTCCAATCTCCAATACTTTATCACTTTTTTTGAGCTCTAATAGTTGCGTTTGAAAAGCAACCGTGAAAGGATGTGATATAGTTTGATCCGATCCAATAGGAAATGCTTGATTTTTATACGCAAAATTGACAAAGGCATTATCCAAAAACAAATGTCTCGGAACACGATCGATAGCCTGCAATACCTTATCATCAGAAATCCCCTTTTCATGCAATAACTCCACCAATTTACGGCGCATTCCTTTATGTCTATAAGTATCGTTCAGCATGCTACAAAAGAAAGCTTATTGCTTTATTTTACTTCTATAAAATCAGAATCTTTTTCAATAGAAGGTTGTTAACAAAGCATCACTTTTTTACGCCGAAAGACATTCATGATTAGTTTACTTTGTAAAAAATCAAATTATGCTAAAAGTTGGAGTTTTAGGTGCGGGTCATCTTGGGAAAATTCATATTAGATTATTAATAGAAATTGAAGCCTTTGAAGTAATTGGTTTTTACGACCCCAATGAAAGTTTAGCTAAACAAGTAGAAGAAGAACTTGGGATCAAATCATACTCTAACATTGATGAATTGATTTCTTTAGTTGATGTAGTAGATATTGTAACTCCAACTTTATCGCATTATGATTGTGCTGTAAAAGCACTGCGTCAATCGAAGCATATCTTTATTGAAAAACCCATTACAAATACGGTGGAGGAAGCACGAAAACTAATTGGCTTAGCAGAAGAAGCAGATGTTAAAGTTCAAGTTGGTCATGTAGAACGATTTAATCCTGCTTTTACCGCGACAAAACCATTCATTAAAAACCCAATGTTTATTGAGACTCATCGTTTAGCACAATTTAACCCTAGAGGAACTGATGTTTCAGTTGTGTTGGATTTGATGATTCATGACCTCGATATCATACTGAGTATTGTAAAAAGTAATGTAAGAAGAATTAGTGCAAGCGGAGTTGCTGTGGTAAGTGACACTCCTGATATAGCTAATGCTAGAATAGAATTTGATAACGGCTGTGTTGCTAATTTAACAACAAGTCGAATCTCATTGAAAAACATGAGAAAAACAAGAATCTTCCAAAAGGATGCATACTTATCAATCGATTTCCTAGAAAAAGAAACAGAAGTAGTAAGACTTTCTAATGTAGAAGGTGAGGTTGACCCTCTTTCTGTCACCATTGATTTACCTAACGGAAAAGGTCAGAAATTAATTTATTTCGAGAAGCCAGATATTGAAAATAACAATGCTATTAAAGATGAATTAAGTGCTTTTGCTGAAGCAATTAATAATAACACAACACCGCCCGTAACCATACATGATGGCTACAATGCATTAGATGTTGCGTATCGAATAATAGAAAAATTAGATATCACCAAAGAAAATTCGCTTATTTAGACAATTATTGTCAACTTTGCACGTTTCGTTGGTTAACTTGTAAGCCCTTCATATGAAGATACAGTACTTGCTGATTGCAATTGTTTTTTCTCTTTCGTTTTTCTCTTGTACTCCAGATGATCAGAAGGCTATTGTCCCTGCTTTTTTAACAATAAACGATGTTAGTGTTAAAACAACTCTAAATCAGGGAACTTCAAGAGATAAGATTACAGATGTAAATGTTTTTATAAACGACCAATCGCTAGGGACTTTTGAACTTCCTACAAGTATTCCTATTCAACAAACAGGAAATGTAAACCTAAAAATTCGTGGAGTCATTAATATTGATGGTCAGTCTAATGATCGTCAAGATTATCCCTTTTACACTACTTTTTCTGTTGATACTACTTTTATTCCAGAAACAGAAATGATTTTAAATCCTGAAGTACAATATGCTTCAACTGTAATTTTTGATGATCCTTGGTCAGGAGAGAATTTTGAGACTGGAATAAGCTTTACAGTTGACCCTTTTAGCGATACTATTTTTCAAAGAGTAACTGAAGCTCATGAAACAATTCCCGGAGAAGGTGCTGCTGGATTAGCTTACTTGACAGAAGATCATGATTTTTTTGAGGCTTGGTCACCTACTTTTAGTAATATCCCAAGAAATGGATCTGCCGTTTTCATGGAAATGGATTCAAATCCACTCATAATATTGCAGTTAGTATCTTAACAAATGGACAAGCACTTCAACAGTCTATTGTATTTTTTAGACCCCGGGCAACGTATGGAAAAGTATACATAGAGCTTGCTTCTGTGTTCTCTAGTCTTTCTAGTGCCATCAATTACAATATCGCAATTGGATTTACTAAACCCAAAGGCGAAATTGGCAAGCTCTATATTGATAACGTTAAGCTAGTCAGGTTTTGATGAATAGAAAATTGCAAGCCTTAAAATACGTTGTATTCGACTTTATTTCGGCTGCTATTGCTTGGGCTCTATTCTTTCGTTTTAGAAAAATGTATCTAGAACCTTCAAAGTTCGGATATGATATTCCTGTTAATTACGAAGCCACTTTTTTCTATGGACTCTTGCTTATTCCAACTTGTTGGGTTTTAATGTACATGGCAACAGGATTTTACAAGGACCCTTATCGTAAATCTCGACTTAAAGAATTAGGACAAACACTTACTACTAGTATTTTAGGTTGTACTCTTCTCTTCTTTGTTTTTATTTTAGATGATGAAATAAACACTTACAAAGATTATTATTTATCGTTTTTGTACATTCTATTCTTTCATTTTGTTCTTACTTATTTCTTCCGTTTTATCATTACAAGTAGGACGGTATATCGAATTCAAAACCGTCAAATAGGATTTAAGACTATTATGATAGGTTCCAATGAAAAAGCGGTAAAACTCTATCAGGAAATGAGTGAGGAGAAAAAATCATTCGGTAATCAATTTATCGGATTTGTCCGAGTTAATAAAAAAGAAAAATACCTTTTAGAGGAACATCTTTCTTTTCTTGGTAATTGTAATGACCTTAAAAAAATAATAGTAGAAAAAAAGGTAGAAGAAGCAATTCTGGCAGTAGAATCCTCCGAACATAGAAGCCTAGAAAATATTATTTCAGAATTAGAAGGACTAAATGTACTAATCAAGGTAATTCCTGACATGTATGATATCTTAAGCGGTTCTGTTAAGATGAGTTCTATCTTCGGAGCACCACTGATTGTTATCAATCGTGAAATTATGCCGGCATGGCAACAAACGCTAAAGAGAACGATTGATATTTTAGTTTCACTTTTTGTACTCAGTGTTTTCAGCCCACTTTATATCATAGTATCCATGCTAGTTAGGTTTTCTTCCAAAGGGGCAATCATTTTTTCTCAAGAAAGAATTGGAATTCATGGTAAACCATTTATGATCCATAAATTCAGATCGATGTTTACTGATGCTGAGAAATTAGGTCCTGCTCTTTCAAGTGAAAACGACCCAAGAATTACACCTTTTGGACGAATCATGCGGAAAACGAGGCTAGATGAGATCCCACAATTTTACAACGTATTAATTGGAGACATGTCTCTGGTTGGCCCAAGACCTGAAAGGCAATTTTTTATTGATAAGATTGTTGAAAAAGCGTCACATTACAACCATTTATTAAAGGTTAGACCAGGAATTACCTCCTGGGGTCAGGTTAAGTATGGTTATGCTGAAAATGTTGACCAAATGGTTGAACGATTAAAGTTTGACATCATCTATATCGAAAATATGTCATTAATGGTAGACTTTAAAATTCTCATTTATACCGTAATGATAGTAGTGAAAGGAACTGGGAAATAAGTTCATAGAAAACTACTCGCTTTGCCTAATTTTGAACGAATAAAAACAGAATATATATGAATAAAGTAGCAGTAATTGGAGCAGGAACCATGGGGAATGGTATTGCTCATACTTTCGCTCAGTTTGGACACCAAGTTTCCTTAATTGATATTTCTCAAGACTCTTTAGATAAGGCAATCGCTACAATCAATAAGAACCTTGATCGTCTAGTAAGCAAAGAAAGAATCTCTGCAGAAGATAAAGCTAAAACAATCGCTAATCTGAGCACTTTCACTTCCATAGAAGAGGGTGTGAAGGGGATTGATTTAGTAGTAGAAGCTGCTACAGAAAATATTAAAATCAAGCTTAACATTTTCAGACAATTAGATCAAATTTGTGCTCCTCATGTTATCTTAGCAAGTAACACATCTTCTATTTC
>JAESST010000426.1 GCA_016763995.1 Flavobacteriales bacterium
AAACTTATCGTATAATCTTTCTGAGTTCTCTTAACATATTCGTTTCCTGATCTTTCTTTCATAACGTTGCTTTGTATGTAACGCTATTTCAGGACTAGACAGACACTAGAAAGCAAAAACCCGACCGTTACAACGCGGTCGGGTTTTTTCCCCTCTTTGAATTTTTGTTTCTGTCAGTGATCGTAATGACAGAAATAACACCTTTTCTAATTGTTTAACTGTAGTTTAATCAGTGTATCTGTAGTTCGAGGGGAGTATTTTTAATTATACATGATGGAAAATTCTTAAGCTCATATAAGAATGTCTGACCTTGCTGTTTTCTTTTTCTTGTGTTTCATTTTTTTGCTTGGAAGAAATACTTCCTATTAGTAATACACCAAAGAGTAACAAGACAAGACTCCCGATTAAAAATTCTCTTTTTTTAAAATTCACCATCTTTTGCTCTTTCAAATTCTTTTGCCTTTTCTTCAAATCTCAATGCTTCTTCTTCCAAGGCTTTTGCTTTTTCTTTGAATTCATCGGCTTTCTCTTGAAATCTCCTTGCTTCATCTTCAATAGCTCTTTCCATATTTTCAATAGATTTACTTTCTAATTCATAACAATCAGCACATTCTAAACCTCTATCCGTCATTGTCCAGTAATGTCCTAACATATCACGATCATACATATCATCTACATTTTTTATGTCGTAAATAATCTCTCCTGCAGATTGGTCTAAGTATATTGTCTTTCCAACGGGTAAGGCAATGCTCATTTCCACTTCCTGATCTCTAAATCGGTCATTAAAAGGAACCGAGATAAGAGGACTTACTTTTAGTTCGTTGCCATCAATTGAATATTGAACCATAATGTTCTCAGCTCTTCTCCCTGCTTCTTTTCTATTGCTTCCTTTAGCTTCCTTTTTCAATTTCAATTCAATTTGATCAGACTTGCTCTTAATAACATCTATTTCTATTTCACTAATAAAAATCTCATCATTTTCGATGAAGAGTTCATCTATTCCATAATTGTAAGAAGAATAAGTACTTTCCATAGAAACTAATCGAATAGTATCACTCTCAAACCCTGTTAACTCAATAGTTTCAGATTTTCTTTGTTGATTAGAATAATCTGCAAAAGTAGTAGTGGCAGAAACGAAGATTAAGATGACACCTACCACCAATAAAGAAATGGCACTTAAGCTAATGGTTTTGTTCATACTTGGAGCATCAAATAAAATTTTAGCACCTCCGTATAGTATTCCCAATAATGGTAAAGTAGCCACTAATATTAATCCTACTAACCCTAGGTAGAACATAGTGGATGAGGTAAAAAAGATTTCAGCGACATCTGTAGTCCATAAATTACTGAGATCTCCACTAATGCTAAAGTCAGGAGGACCACCTATTAAGAATACAACTAATGTGATTAAGCCTGCAATAGCTCCAATAATAAAGAAAACTCCAATTGCTTTCCCTATGAATTTGAGAAGAAAGAGTAAAATCTTCCCTATGAAATCAAAGAACTTATAGAAGAAATTCTCAGTCTTTCTAACGTAATGAGAACCATTTCCATTATCTACTTTTTTTTTAAAAGTGTTGAATTCTTCTTTAATGGTATTCCCAATATTCTCAACATTAATTGGTTCGCCCTTCATTTCTAGTTTTTCAGAGGTGCTTTTTGCTGCAGGAATTATGATCCAAAGAATAATGTATAAAAACCCTCCAAAAGCAAAACCGAAGAATGAGATTAAAAAAGCTACTCTCAACCAAATCCTGTCTATTCCAAAATAATAGCCTAATCCTGAACACACACCACCTAATACGTTATCCTCTGGATCTCTGTAAAGTTTTTTGGTTTTAAATTCTCTGGTTCTTTCTTCTTGGTAAAAACCTGAAGCTGCCTCTTGGTAGCTTTCAGAAGTGTCTTCATCCATGTACTGCTCTGGCTCACCCATAACTTCAACTACCTGTTGAACGTTCTCCATGGTAATAACATCTCTTCCTCCCTCTAACTTTTCTTTAAAAAGTTCTGCGATTCTTGCCTCTATATCGGCCATGATTTCGTCTGTACCGTCAGAATCTCTGAAGTATTTACGGATGGTGTTTAAGTACTGGTGCAACTTCTCGTATGCATCGGTTTCTATATGGAAAACCACACCACTAATATTAGCTGTAACTGTCTTGTTCATTGCGGTTTGTTTTATTGTTTAGTATTCTTTTTTCTTGTTAAATTCACTGCATTCATCAACTCATTCCAAGTTGATTCTAGCTCTTTCAGAAATTCTATTCCTACTTGTGTTAAAGAGTAGTATTTCCTTGGCGGGCCTGATTTTGATTCTTCCCACCGGTATTTGAGTAGTCCTGCATTTTTGAGTCGGGTAAGCAGTGGGTAGAGTGTTCCTTCCACCACAATCAACTTTCCTTCTTTTAGCTTTTCAATTATTTCAGAAGGATAAGCTTCGTTTGACTCCAAAATGGAGAGGATACAATACTCGAGCACCCCTTTGCGCATTTGCGCTTTCGTGTTTTCTATCTTCATTGTATACTTTGTTTTTCTTATTTATTTTTTACCTTAATATCTCCAAATACAGAGAGAACGGTTACTGATTCATCTCCTACGATGATAAAATGAGCTTCAGATACATTGCTTCCTTTTCTATTCACATAGAGGTAAGCTTCACTGTCACCTTCGTCATCACTTAAGTTGATTTCTATATCATCGTTTTGAATAAGCTCGTATTTTTCAATTTTAAAAGCATTTAAAAAAGTGTTAGTTGATTTGACTTCTTTGAAGATCATCATATTTCCTCTGTGAAAATCTCCGGTAATTAATTTCTCTTTACCATTAAAATCGAGATCCATATCGAAAAAGTCGATCATGCTTTTAGAAAGACTCATGCTAAACGATTCTGTATTATTCGCTTTTAGTCTTTTAAAAACCTTATCGCTTGCAGAGTCATTTGATGCGATTGAAAAAGCAGATGAACTGATGATAATCATGCTAAGTATTAATGCTATTTTTTTCATGTTTCTATTTTTTCTAGTAGTAACGCTTGGCAAAGATATAGATAAAAAAAGGTAGTTTGCAATGCATAGTACTTAAATAATTGTTAATATCCTGATTATTAGTAAGAAAAATTTAAAAAACTAATTTTGAAATGATGAAATTTGATGTTTTTTGCGAAAGGAGGGAGTCTTAAATTTAACAATTATGGGATGAAAAATCATTTTTTAGAATAC
>JAESST010000427.1 GCA_016763995.1 Flavobacteriales bacterium
AAATGATTGAGATAAACCATTTTTCTATCCGCCACGATTGCAGGTCTTGCACTAATATTATAGCTCTTTTCCCAAAGACGATGGAGTTGATTGGATTTGTCTATTCTTAAGCCAGCTATTTTCCCATTGCCTTGGTCAGAACCAATAATGATATTTGTGAATACGTCATCTATACTTAAATGAAAGAAGTTATAACCATCCTTAATTGTATCCCTAAACATAAAAACGCCACCCAGTGTATCTTGATCATTGTAATATTCTCGATCTGTATCTTGCCAAAATATTTTCATAGGGTTCTCTGCCGAGAATACGGTATTGCTTGTATAATGAACTTTTTTATAAGCAATAACTGGAGATGTAGGTTCTTCATTATCAATGGTGCCATAAGGGGCATATGCTGCCATCCAAAGAGAATCAAGTGCCAGGCTATCGTTAATAACCTTCATGCGATACGTATAATTTAGATTAAGATGGTAGACGTATTCGTTTCCGAGAGAGTCGTTTGAAAGGGTCAACCTCGGGGAGGCTGTTTCCTGTTTTAACTTAAATTTTATTTTCAATGAATCGGGGTCTACTAGGATAAATGAATTATCACCTTTAGCAGTGCCAAATATTGTGGATTTGGTAATAATATTACCATTACTGCTTACGGCAAGCCCATTATAGACTGTATTACCTAATCCAGGTAAAGGTAAATGCAAGCTGTCTAATATATTCATAGTTGAAGGGTCTATCTTAAATAGTAGTGCTTTCACAACTGCATAGACCAATCCATTCTCGTGTACTAAAGCACCACCAACATAATTTGACCCATGTCCGCCATTTAAATTAACTCTTATAGTATCTAAAGTAATCGGATTTATTTTCATTAGATAGGGAACGGACTTATTGTAATAAACAGGATTAGGATGTCCAGGGTCTCCTGTTTTGATAGCGCTGTCATACATGTCTAAAATATAAGGTACACCTCCTAATACGAATACTTGATTACTGTCTCGTGTATACGTAAATGTTGGAAAAGGCATACTAACGCTTTTTATCCTTAATGATTTAGGATCAAAGCCTTCGGGTAAACCTACGTTTACCACCGTATTTGAACGATTTAAGTTTGCCATATCAACGGGCCAAGTAGTTGGGTATGTACCATCTCTATATCCAGGTTGTTGCGTATTTGAATAGCTTGTTGATTCACTTTTGTTTGTTGTCTTTATCGATGTTTCTTCATTTAATTTCGAAGTGTCTTCACATGATAGAATTGTGATACATGTACATAGCAAACAGAATTTAAAATAGTTCATGATGTTGGATTTTATTATTTGTGTATAACGTTTATGTAACAAAACCGCACTAATTATCGATTAAGCACTTAACAAGGCATTATTTTATACTTTATTGGGTGTAGTTTTTAATTTTTTGTTGCATTAAATAGCACAATGTAAGTTCAACACACAGAGTCATTTTTTGTTTGAATTATAAGTTAGTAGAGTTCTGTTCACATTGATGCTTGGGGAAAAAAATCCTAGCAAAACTGAAGTATATTCAGCCAAATGCTAGGTTTTTTAGGGCTAATTAATGAAAAATCGTAAACTATTAGTTTACAAGTACTGGTGCTTCCTTTTTTATTGGAATCGTGACTTTTCTTAGTTTTTTAATTTCTAATGCATGAAGCTCTTTTTCTAATTGCTCTCTGACTTCCGCACACTCCGGATCGTAAGCTAAATTTGTTGCTTCTTGCGGATCATTAATCAGGTCATACAGCTCATATTGATTGTAATATGTACCTAATGTATCAAAGTACATGTCAAACTTCCATTTTTCAGTTCTTATACAACGAATACGGTTTGCTGCGTTTACTTGAGACCAACTGCTATTAGAACCAGCTTTGGTATCATCATAGGTAAACAGAATACTTTTCTGAACAGGGGTGTCATTTTCAAGTATTGGCAATAAACTTGTGCCCGCTAAACCAGTTGGTGCGTTTTCTATGTTTGCGATATCTATAAATGTTGGAAAAATATCTGCCAGCGTTGCTAAAGAAAAAGAATTCTGTTGCTTTTGATTATTAAAAAGTATCGGATTAGAAATTACCAGCGGCACTCTGATTGCTTCTTCATAAGCAACATATGTTTTTTGGCGAAGCCCACCATGTGCCAATCCCATTTCTCCATGATCTGATGTAAAAGTAACGATCGCTGAATCCGCTAATTTTTTACCAGAACTATCTTCAGCATACAACTCATGAATAAATGTCCCTATTTCTCTGTCTACTTCTTTTATTAAGTTTGCATAAAAGTTAATGTAATTTAGTTTTTCTTCATCCGTTGGTAAAGGCCCTAATCCAAGATTCATACCAAGGAGTATTTGCTCTTGAGCCATTGGCTTTTTATTGCGTAATAAGTCTTCGTTAATGGTATCTGGTAATCCAACTTCTCTACTAGACCAACTACCTTCATGATATCCAGAAGTTCCAGCAGTTTTAGGGTATGCCAATACATCATGTGGGTTTACCAATGAAAGAACAAGGCAATAAGGTTGATGAATTCCTTTTTCTCTTTTGGCTTTTACTTCTTTAAGAAACTTAATGGCTTGTGCCGTATATTTTGCATCATGATTTGCATAACCGCCACCAAAATTTAATGGGTCAACATCTTCGCCAGCATCTGGTGCTACCCAGCCCATCGCTGCAAAAAGAGAAATGTCTTCAGAATTTAGTTGATCATAGTTGGTGGTAGCTCCATTTGCAGCAACACCTTTACTCATATGCCATTTCCCTCTGTATTGAACATCGTAACCATCGCTCCAAAGCGTGTTCATTATTGTTGGGATTGATGGGTCTAATGTTACTTCTGATGGAGATAATGGACCTCCTTCAGTTAATGTTTGAGTAACACCGTGTTGGGCCGGATACAAACCGGTAAATAATGTGGTTCTACTTGGCGAGCACATACAGGTATTACAGAATGCTCTATCAAAGCTAAAACCATTTTTTTTAAGAAAACTAAGTGTCGGAAGGTTTTTTTCTTCCCATCCTGGAGGGAAGTGTTGTGTAGCTCGTTGCTCATCGGTAACGATTAAAATCAGGTCAGGTTTATGACCTATTTGCGATAATTTTTCTTTTACATTGTTCATGTTTTTTATTTTTTTAATGTAGTATTAAATGATGATGTTGTTTGCGTATTAGTAATGGTGTCTTTTGACACATAGATTCCTAGAATATTATTTTTATAGGCTGTATTAGCAGAGGTAATGACAGATTCGGGATATGAAATATTGTTCCATATGGCTTCTGTAAAGGAACCATCTGGATTTCGATTTACTCTTACTTGTGATGCACCGAGCTCTAAGCTATCTGCAGTAAGCCAGTCAACAGGCATGTTATAACCATTGTCAAAAGTTCCGGTAATTCCTTCAAAGTGGGTAATGATAGAACTTTTAGGGTCATTGTTGTAATTGAATGCTTTGAAGTGCGTAAATTGTTTTGTTGAAGCATTATAATCAACTAAAAAAGCTTGACTCAGTTCTCCAAGTTCAAGTGTAGTAAACCCTCCTGAAAGAGTATAATTATTATTTCCGTTATACCAAATTCCATACAGAGAAGTAGTATATGAGTTTTCTACCATATAGGTAAAATCTGTCTGGGTTTCTAGATTATATATAAAAGAAAAACCACTTGTAGGTTCGTTTTTAAGATCGTAGTTACCAACAGCCAAACTTCCCATAGTGCTATGCATAAATACATCATATATTTCCTGCTTTTTTACACCACTTGGTCTTATTGTTGTCCATTTCCCACTTCCGTTAATTGATCCTTCATAAAGAAATCCTAGGTTTCTATTTCCGGTTGATACTCGTTTGTAGGCGCCAACAACCCGAATGTTTCCTTCAGTAGCATTATTAGGCCCATAGCAGGATGTAAGTGTTACATCGTTAAATTGTGTTGAAGTATAATCTAGTTGATACCATGTTCCTAAATTTCCAGAATCACTGAGTGGGCCTTTATAAACAACTCCATGTGTGATACTATCATTTGATGTAGTAAAAGTGCCAGAGATATATACATCTTTAGAATTTAAATCGCCTCTAATTCCTTGTATAATAGTAGAGTTAGTATTCGGATTGTTGAATGGCATGTACTTGATATACTCATTAGAATCTCCTTTTTTTTCTTGTTTACAAGCAATCAGGCTTAGCAATACTAGGTTAATTAACATCGTTTTTTTCATCATGATTCTTTTAAATATTTAGCGTTCTTCTTTTCTTGATTGAAAGGATAAATTTAGAATTGCGATAGTGCCATTCTAATTATTGACAAGGGCTTCATCCAGAACACAGCTCTACTTATTTGTTTGTATTTACATATAAAGAAATTCCTTTTTGATAGTTGTTTTGTTGCAAGTTATGAAAATAATAACCTAAAAGCCAGTTGTTTATGAAATAAATATGAATTTGCAGGCGTTTTTTTATGCTATTTAGGCATAAAAAAACCTCGCAGATTGCGAGGTTTTTAGTTTTGTTTTAATCGCTTCTTTTTGTACCATCTAACGACTTTGTCGAGTTAGATTAAGTCATGTAGCCTTTATTCAGGACAGGGCACAATAGTGTATAATGTCTCGGCTATGCGTAGTGCAAGGGGACTTTAAGCCAGCAAGCTTCGAGCCCCAGGGACATTATCCAAAGCTATGTCTTTGGCCTTAAGTTTACTGAAAGAAAAACAAAGCACAGTTTTGGCGGGCTATGAAACTCCTGCCTTGCTAATAGCACCGAGTTCCGCATTAGGTATAGCTCTTGTGTGTGCCTTGAATGGTAAATAGATATAAGTTCTTAAAGTATTGAATTTAATGCAAAGGGTGTAAGTTACTTATGCGCTAGGAGCGTGCCTAAAAGTATTA
>JAESST010000428.1 GCA_016763995.1 Flavobacteriales bacterium
TGAGTTCGGTTCTTCTTAAGGATTCAGAACGTAGATAAATAATGAGATTTGATTAAAATGAAGGAATAGCGCCTTGCCTGGCGAGCCTTGGCAGACAGGAGCTATTCTAAGTAAATTTTAAGAAAAAATTACTGTTTAGCTACGGAACTATGAAACCTTTCACAGAGATAACAATCTACTTCCTTGAATCTTTAGAATATAGCTTGCTATATCTCTAAAAACCCGCCTTGTATATTGCTACTTCTGAAAATCTGAATTCATAAATAATAATCGAACTCAGGTTATTAGGTAAAAATGAAATCCGACCTTTATTAAAATTAATTCTATGAAACGATTATTTCCCTTCCTACTGCTAATTTCAGTTGTACTAATTTCTTGTAAGAACAAGAGTCAAGTAAGTAAATCAACAGAAATAACATCAAAAACTGTTGTCGAAACTGTAACAGAAGAACATGTGATCCAAGAAGATGTAAGAATAAAGTCTCCAATCGTCAATAAATACTGGAAAGCAATTGAGATTATGGGAGAGAAAGTGGTAATGTTAGAAGAAATGAAACGAGAGCCTTATCTCAGTCTTGTTGAGGTAGGAACTGTAAGCGGAAATACTGGCTGTAATCAGTTCTTTGGGAAATTTACAATACAAGACAATCGCTTTATTCAATTTAAAGATATTGCCATGACAGAAATGGACTGTTCTTTTAAAAACTATGATGTTCAATTTGCCGAAGCCTTAAGTATGGCAAGACAATTCGTAGTTATAGGAGAAGATAAAATGCAGCTTATTGTTGGAAAAAGAGCGCCTTTAGCAATTTTTCAAACGGTTAATAAAGAGCAGTAATTCTAATCCTCGGCCTCTAGTTCACGCCCTACCAAGTATCTGTCCCACTTTTCAAGAACGGCCTTCATATCTTCAGGAAGTTCTGAATCAAACTCCATCCATTCTTTAGTTTTAGGGTGAGTAAATGCTAAGGTTTTAGCATGCAATGCTTGACGTGGTAAAATTCGAAAGCAATTTTCTACAAATTGCTTATACTTTGTAAAAGTGGTTCCTTTTAATATTCGATTGCCTCCGTATTCAGGATCATTAAACAATGGATGTCCTACCCATTTAGAATGAACTCTAATTTGGTGCGTTCTTCCCGTATCTAATTTATACTCCACAAGCGTAACATATCCGTAGCGCTTTAGAACCTTAAAATTAGTAATTGCCGTTTTTCCAATATCTCCTTCAGGAAAAACGTCCATAATTTTTCGATTCTTATGAGATCTCCAAACGTTTCCTTCAATTACTCCTTCCTCCTCTTTTACATCTCCCCAAACTAAGGCTTGGTATCTTCTATCTGAAGTTCTATTAAAAAATTGTTTAGAAAGGTGAGCCAATGCTTGTTCCGTTTTTGCAATGACCATAATTCCGGTGGTATTCTTATCTAAACGATGAACTAAGCCAGGGCGTCCTTCATTCCCCTCTGCCTCTGGTAAATTCTGAAAGTGATAGATCAATGCATTGACTAGTGTTCCGTCAAAATTCCCATAGCCCGGATGAACGACCATCTCGGAAGGCTTATTCAAAACAAGTAAAGTATCATCTTCATAGACAATATCCAGTGGAATATTTTCCGGAAGTAACTCTGTCTCTCTTGGAGGATAAGGCAACACGATGGAAATCTCGTCCATCGGTTTTACTTTGTAATTTGGTTTTACAACTTCTCCATTTACCCTGATGTTCCCATCTGTGGCTGCCTGCTGAATTTTATTTCTAGAAGAATTGGCTAATCGGAGGCTCAAAAACTTATCAATTCGTAAAACTGCTTGCCCTTTATCTGCTACAAAGTTATAATGTTCAAATAACTCATCGTATACTGGTTTTCCTTCGTCGCTCATGCTTAATTTGAAACAATAATTTTTTTGGTCAACTGACTTGCGTCCTGCCCGATAAATCGTAAAAAGTAAATACCTTTTGTTAGAGCACTCAAATCCAACTGATTTTTAAAGTGACTTTCTAACACCAACTTCCCTGTTAAATCAAACATTTGGAGTTGCTTTATTTTTGTGTCGTCTGTACTTTTTAGGTACAGCACGGAATTAGTTGGATTCGGATATACTTTAATTTCGTCATCTAGCAAGCCTCTATTGTCTAGCCCAACGTCAAACAATCTGGTTCTAAATACAGGCCGTAACATTAAACTTCCGTCTTCAATTCCGGCTGATGGATTACTCCATTCAGAACCATTTTGACTAAAATAAATCTTATCTCGATGATTAGTATTCAGATCGTATCCAATATTTAAACTATTCCGTCCAAGAGCTTTAAATCCGATATAAAAGCTAGTGGGTACAACGATAGAAGTATCAAAACTGTAATCAATAAATCCATTTACTCCACTGTAAAAAGGCGCAGAAGTAACAGGTTTTTGATATATAATTCCACCGGGGACTAACGAACTCCATACAGTTAATATAAATTTCTGATTGGTAATATCAATTCCTTGAGGTAGAAAATAAGTCCTAAAACCTTCTAATGTATCTGAAAATGGAATATCAAATTGAACAGCCATAAAAGCAGTAAAATCATTATTTTGTGATCGGTCTGGGTTTACCCCATAGCCTGCTTCCGCTGTTCCATCGTCATATGCATAATAATTATCGAGAACCGTCCTAGAAATTACGGTATCATTAGAAGAAATAAAATCTGATATCGTCGTTGTTTTAATGTCAAAGATTGATTCAAAGAATCCCGCCGAATCCACTTTATCAATCGGAAACTCAAAATTCACTTCATCTTCAAAAGAAAAGGCAATTTCTGCAGGTAAAAAGTTAAAAGTAGGAGTTAATGGAAATCTATAAAAAGGCATGCCTGTCGTAGTATCAGGAATGGTTAGAAAATTGACTACCTCCACTTTTTCATCAGCATTATTCTTTACTCTTGAATATACCGTGTCCTTCATATAAATCGTAGGATCGTTTATATAATGAAAATAAGGCATTGCATAATAATCTTTTAACATAGATGGAGCATCATACATATAAGCTAAGTCATCAAAAGCAATTATATCTCCTGTTCTACCTTGATCCATATAAAGATAATCAATGTGCCATTGATCAAACCCTCCAGATGAATTTGCGTAGTTTTTGAATCGAAATTGAAATCCATTCTGCTGAGAAGTAACAGGCACCTTCCTTACTACTTGAATAAAGCTATCGGGGTCAAAATTATTTGTATCCAAAATTGTGTTCCAAACACTTCCCCATCTTTTTGTCAAAACATTATAAAACTCCAACACAAGAGAATCTTGACCTTCAGGCTTATTTATGCTAATTCCCATTGGTTGATAAAAGAACGAAAAGTAGACATTGGTATCACTTGCATTCCCTAAATTGATCGGCACAGAGGTCATTTCATCCGCCAAAACAGTGATTGGGTTATCGAAGTCATAGGGAAGCCCAAAATCATCCAAGCCGTCAAAAGTTACTACACCTATTGACGGAGGGTTCAACCCAAATGTATTGTTCAAATAAGCAAACCTGTCAATATAGAAGTCGTTAGGATTTGCTGTAACGGTGTAATAAATAAGAGAATCTTGCCTATATAAGGCAAAAACATTTGCTGTACTGTCTCCTGCTACACCGAGCGTATCGTAATAATTAAATGCCTGAAAAACAGAAACATCTTCATACACCCTAGGTAGCTCAGTCAGATTTGTCACTTGAATCGTTATTGGGCCGTTAGCTTGTCTGCTAATTGTATCTCCTAAAACACCAATTACATAACTAAATGTAGAGTCTGTTGTAAATCCTATGTCTCTTCGATACACCGCATTCCCAATCAAAATTCGATAAGCAATACTATCTCTTGTTAATCTACTATCTGAAGTATCAGTTATCCTTTTAGGGAAATGATTTACTGAGAAATCGTCAATAAAAGGTAAATCTAAGGTGTCGTAGAGATAGTTGAAATTTGTTTCAAATACAGCTAATTTTCGCCCGTACGACTTATCTTCTTCTGTTTTAAATAACATTGGATTAGAGGAAGGGGCAACCAGATAATCTTGAGAGACCGCAATAAGACTCAAACTAATGAAAACAAGAAAAAGGCTAAATTTTTGAAACATACTATAAGGAATCATTGGGCTCTTTAACGGTATGAACTACCTTATTCGTATCTAAAGTTAAAAAAAGATAGATTGATGTTCCCATTCTAACGGTAGGCTCTTCGCTATAAAAAGGCATGTGCTTGTAAACCTTTGCATTCAAAGAATCTTCTGCGGTTTCAATAGTTTCATCGTAAAGCAGCGCTCCTAAATTTAAAGATTTTGATTGCAACAATGCTTGAGCCATATCCACATTGAAATCAACTAAGTATGGAACATCTGTTAATTCATTTCCTAAACCTTGTCCAACCGTAAGGTCAACAATACTTCCTTCTCTAATTTTACTCCCGGCTTCTATCTTTACTCCATCAACAGTCTGTTCCAAAATACAATTTGTACATAAATCTGGTTTGTATGTTAGTTGCCCTATTTCTATTCCGTAGGTCTCCATTAAAGAAGTAGCTTGACGTAAAGACTGATCAACCAAATTTGGCATTGTAATCCTAGGTGGATGATGAGCAGCCACAGTCAAATATATTTTCCTTCCTTCCTTAACAGATTTCTCCGCTAAAGGCGATTGTTCGACTACAATTCCTCCATCGACTCCTTTCTTATAAATTGAGTCGCTAATTTCAGATGAAAATTTATTATCCTCCAATAACAACTCTTCAACTTCTGAAACATGCATTCCCAATAAATTAGGAACCACTAAAATTTCATCGTGTCGGGTATAATCATCTAAGTAAGACAATACAGCATACAATCCTCCTGCTAATAAAGCGAAAACGATTAGCAGATTAATTACGAAAATTTTACTGAATAAAAAGCGAAAAAAATGCCCCATTCTCTTGTCTACAAATTAATTTTCAAAAATAAGAATATTAGTACGGTAATGTTAATTAATTGTGCTCAGTCAATTCATATTTTGAGTTCAGAATGACTTACTTTGGATTCTAATTTAATCATTACAAAATGAAGCCAGTAATCGCAATAGCGGCGGGAGGAGATTCGGCAGAAGAAGAAATTTCATTGCAATCTGCAAAAACGGTACTTGAAAATATAGACAATAACCGATATCGGGCAATTCTAGTGGTCATGAAGAAAGGTGTTTGGCAAGCACATTTAGCTAATCAGACTTTCAATATCGACAAGAATGATTTCAGTTTTCAACTCGATGAGAATCGAATCAAATTCGACTATGCCTTTATAGCAATACATGGAACACCAGGAGAAGACGGCAAACTCCAAGCTTATTTCGATTTGCTAAACATTCCTTATTCCTCACCAAATCATATTGCTTCGACCCTTACTTTTAATAAATGGTACTGTAATACCTTATTGAGTCAGTTAGAGTACAATGTTGCTAAATCTCAGTATTTAAGAGTTGGAGATACAATTAATCTTGAAGCCATTATTGACAAAGTAGGTTTGCCTTGCTTTGTTAAACCATGCTCTTCTGGTAGTAGTTATGGAATTTCTAAGGTTAAAAAAACAGAAGATTTAGAGCTTGCCATTACCAAAGCGTTTGAGTTTGACCACGAAATAATAATTGAAGAAAATCTGCCGGGAAAAGAGTTAACCTGCGGAGAGTTTAAAAAAGAAGGAGTGATTACTCCAATGCCCATCACTCAAATTATTCCAAATGGTGAATTCTTTACCTATGAGGCAAAATACTTAGGAGACTCTCTAGAAATTACTCCTGCCCGTATAGAGGAAAGGATTTATCAGACCATTCAACAAATGAGTGCAGAAATTTATCGAAAGTTTGACCTTAGGGGTATTATTCGAGTGGATTTTATGCTCGTTGAAGAAACGCCCTATATTATTGAAGTAAATGCAGTACCTGGATTATCAGCAGCAAGTTTGATCCCACAGCAAGCAGCTGCGATGAAACTGCCACTAATGGACTTTTTCACCGCCATAATCGAAGAAACAATTAAATAATATGGATTTTATTGACGAAAAAATAGACGAATACGTAGTTAAGCATACGAGTAAAGAGCCTAAACTTCTTTATCAGCTTAATCGAGAAACTTACATGAAAGTACTGCAACCTAGGATGCTAAGTGGGCATCTTCAAGGTAGGGTATTAAGCATGCTTTCCAAAATGATTCGGCCGAAGAGAGTTCTTGAAATAGGCACTTATACTGGCTATTCGGCTATTTGTCTCGCAGAAGGATTAGTTGAAAATGGGCAACTACATACCATTGACAAAAATGAAGAACAAGAAGGTTTTGTTCAGGGTTTTATTGATAAGGCAGACTTTAGTGACAAAATATTCCAACACATTGGAAACGCTCTTGAAATTATACCAAAGCTAAAAGAAGACTGGGACATTGTTTTTATTGATGCTGATAAAGAAAACTACATCAACTATTACAACTTAGTTATTCCAAGCCTTAAAAGTGGAGCCTACGTTATTGCAGATAATGTTTTATGGAGTGGAAAAGTTTTAGACGATTATGACAATTTAGACGAGGAAACGAAAGTTTTGGTAGACTATAGTAAATTTATTCAAGAGGATGAAAGGGTAGAGAATGTGCTTTTCCCAATAAGAGATGGATTAAACATTGCTCGAGTTAAATAACCGAATGCAAAACAAACATTACAAACGTAAAAAAGGCAATCAACCAAGTGTTGAATTTCTCTTAAAAGGAATTTTAGATGGAGATTTTACTGCATTAAGCAGGGGTATTACCTTATGTGAAAGTAAAAAACAAGAAGATCGTAAACTTGCGAATCAACTTGTAAAGTTATGTCTACCACATTCGGGTAATTCCATCCGTATTGGAATCACTGGTGTTCCCGGAGTTGGCAAAAGCACATTTATTGAAAGTTTTGGCTTATATCTTATTCAAAAACAAAAGAAGAAGCTTGCTGTATTGGCTGTTGATCCAAGTTCACAGCGATCGAAAGGAAGTATATTAGGAGATAAAACCAGGATGAATGAATTGAGTATTCATCCAGATGCTTTTATTCGTCCAAGTCCAAGTTCAGGATCTTTGGGAGGAGTAGCGCAGCACAGTAGAGAAAGCATTATCCTTTGTGAAGCTGCAGGCTTCGATACCATTATTGTTGAAACGGTTGGTGTTGGCCAATCGGAAATTGAGGTAAAAGAAATGACTGATTTCTTTCTATTACTGATGTTAGCAGGAGCTGGTGATGAACTGCAAGGTATCAAACGAGGAATTATGGAAATGGCCGATGCAATGCTCATCA
>JAESST010000033.1 GCA_016763995.1 Flavobacteriales bacterium
TATAAAATGCTAGGAGGTGCCGTAGAATATGCCAATGTCAAAAACATTGATGGAATAATGATTGCTCATGAGCAATTTGTCTACGCTATTAAGTTGCGAAAAAACTCAAAAAACAACCTACATCACCTTGTCATAACAGATTTTAAATTTGACAACTTTAATCCAAACGACCTTATAATCGACCCATCAGTTAAATCAGGTGGAAACTATAAAAATTATTAAAAATGCCAGGATACGTATTAACCTGAGTTCGATTATTATTTAGAAATTCAAGTTTTCAGAAGTGGCAATATACAAGGCGAATATTTAGAGATATAGCAGGCTATATTCTAAATATTCAACGAAGTAGATTATTATTTCTGTGAAAGTTTTCATAATTCCGTAGCTCAACAGCAATCTTTTTCTTAAAGTTTACTTAGAATAGCTCGCTATTCCTTCATTAATTTTAATCAAATCTCACTATTTATCTACGGCCTGAATCCTTAAGAAGAACCGAACTCAGGTTATTACTAGAATTAGAAATTATTGACAAAAGTCAATTAGAAGAATACAAAAAATTAGCTCCAGCAACTCTTAAGGCTCATCAAGGGAAACTCATCGTTCGTGGAGGGCAACAAATTAGCCTAGAAGGAAACTGGAACCCAGAACGTATGGTGATCATTGAGTTTCCATCTGTAGAAATCGCTAAAGAATGGTATCATTCCAAAGCCTATCAAGAAGCGAGTGTTTTTAGAAATAAGGCTACTAAAACAAGAATGATTATTCTAGCAGGATAAAATCTACGTTTTACAGGATTAAAAACCAAGCCACTAGTTAAAGCGTTAGTATAAAGCTATTTGCGCCAACCTTCCTATTCCAGCTACTGATTGCCCCTCCTAAGCGTAGTTTGCAACTACGCTTTCATATCTCATCTATTTGTAATAGATAACTTTCCGGATTTGCTACTCATCCAACTAGCTAAAAACTGAGGTAGTGGATGGCTTGTTAATCTTTAATTTGAAAACTATCTGACATTCTCCGAAATTAATCATCACATGCAATTAAACATTGTTTATAATATTCAAACGTAGTTGCTCTTGTCCACCGCTTAAGGCCAAAACTACGCTTAGATTCTTCTTTTATTACATTCTACGCTGAGTAGAGTAATTGGTCTCAAATAAGATAAAAGTCATACTCTTTTACTTGATTTGTTTGTTTTTTCTTGACAATAATTGAAAGATCACTAACTAAGTTCTACTAAGCAATCTTATCATCTTTTGGCCATTTGATTTATAAGGTTTATTCTTCGCTTTCTATCTTTCGAATATTCTTTACTGTATCCAAATTCTTTAGTCTTTTTGTCAATTTTTATAATTGCTACAGGAAAATCGTGTTCAGCGTAATTAACTCCCTCAATTTCTTTTTCTAGTATTATATCGAATTTAAAAGGCTCTGTTTCTTTAATCTTTCTTGTATATTTTGTGTCAATCACGACTCTCTTTGTTACATAGCCTTCCTTTTCAAAGGAAAGGGTATAATACTCTTCTATTCCTGCGATGAAAATGAATTTTGCATTTCGGGTCGTTCTGTATGTTGAAGAACAAGCATTACGATTGAATACCTTAATAGTTACTTCTTTTGCTTTTTTATCTCCAATCAATATTTGTCCTGAAAATTCATGACTTTTAAATACCTGCGCAGATAAAAAATTAAACGAGATTAATAATAATAGAGTCGAAATTTTTCTTTTAGTTTCCATGCTTTTAATTTTAAATTAAATTTATGCCTGAAGAGGCTATTGAATTATGATATAACTTCCCGAGGATTTGATTGGGCTTCCCAACGCAAAAAACAATTTGGCTAAAAAATCATAACACATACGACTCACTATTAATAAAATACAGCAATTCTAGCGAGAAATTTAGATTAAGGTGTAAGCTTTAGGAAGTATCTTATACAAGAAAAGAACAGGAGACAATGCCCCATGCTTTGTTTAGTGGAAGAATGTAGATAATTAGCTTTATTTAGAAAACTGGGCAGAGCGTTGTTCTGTACCTTTTCTTTTTCTTTCCTGTTTTTTTGAATGTTTGGGTGTATGATATTTCATGTGAAGCAATACTCTTCCCTATCATCTTTGAAGTGTAGAGATCATAAGAGTATGCGACTCTAAATCGTTTTGCATGAATCCCAGCCATCCAAACTATTGACTGATCACTTGCATACCACACTCCAAAAACAAGAGGGCTTGTCTCGAAATAGATACCAACATTTATCTTAGTAAAAGCACCCTGATTACTAATGAGAAAATTAGGTGATATATACCTATTACTATTGTTTGGGTTCTTAAATTTTGCTCCACCGTGTATGTTAATTTTTCTTTGTAATCTAGATTGACCCTCTTGATTAATGAACCCATCAGCTGCTTCATTCAAATGATCTACTGCAAAACCTCCATAATAGTTTTCATTGTAAATAAAAATTCCGCCAGAAAGATCTATAAACGAAACCGGTTCGCCAAATGTTTGCTGTGTGTTATAAATAACACCTTTACGAGAATCAATCATGTCTTCAAAAATAAGGTCGCTCCAGTTGATGTTTTTTTGAACTATTCCGACTCTTACACCCATACGAAGGCGAATCTCTTTGTTTAATCCTACCTCATAAGCATAATTCGTATTTAACGCTGTAGTAGTTAGCATACCATCTCCAGCAAGATCTCTAAAAAGGTTGATACTTAAACCACTATTAATCGCAGTTAATTGTGTTTCGAATGCCGTATTATAAGTAATGAATGCACTTTCCAATTCCGGCCATTGATTTCTGTAGTTAAAAGTTAATTTTGATTCTTCTTCAATTCCGGTTAATGCAGGGTTTAAATAACTAGAAGCAGAATAAAATTGCGAAAAGTAGGTATCCTGCGCAACAGTTACTTTTGGAAAACAAATGATGAAGAGTAACAAAATCATAATCTGTTTCATAATTATTGAATTAATGTAACTGTCCCTGTTTTTGAAATAATATCTTTAGTAAATAAATTACGAGCCGTCATGGTGTAGACATAAGCGCCTTGAGGAGCTAGTTTCCCCTGGTATGTACCATCCCACTTATAGTCGATACTCTTACTATTAAAAAGAAGCTCTCCCCATTTGTTATAAATTTTTAACTCATATTTTTCAAGCCTTATACCAACAGCACCAAAAGTATCATTCATCCCATCTTTGTCAGGAGTAAATGCATTTGGGAAATAAACGCTTGTTCCTTTAAGTAATGAAGCAGTATTAGAAATACTTTGAATGTCTTTGTTTTTTACGGCAATTACTCTGTATTGAACCTTGTCATCAGAATAAATAGGATTTCCTTGTGCATGAGAAAAGAGAGAACTCATGAAGATCAATAGTAGTAATATAAAAGGATAGTTATTGTCCATTGAACTTTAATTTATTGGGTTACAATGCAATTTACCACCAAAGCATTTTGAATTCATGCACTCATTTCCGAACGTTACAATATCAAGAATGAACGATTCGAAAATGAAAAAACCTCGATAGAGTTACTATCAAGGCTGTTAATAATTGAAATAGTTCCTTAGAAATTGATGATTGTATGTCTCTTATTTGAAGGAAGCTCTTTGACCGTTTTCCACTGATTAAATTTATTTAGTTTTTGGATTTTATAGTGTTCTACACCTGAATCCCAGAGTTCGTAAGCATTCCATTTTAATTGCCCACTATTCTCGTTAAGCTGTACGGTTTCTAGAAAAATAGAGGAACCTTGATTTCCTAATTCGTTTTTTGCAGGGCATGCATTTAGTACTTCAATTTTATAAAGATATTTTTTACTCTTTACGTCGGCCTCGCGATCTTCATATTCAAATTTATCAGCCGCAACGTAGGAAATAGGAATAAAGTTGTTGTTACTTTCAGAACGATAAACAATGTAACCTATTACAAAATAAGGAGCAATACTTGGTCTTGCCCAGCTAACGTGAACGGAAACGTTATCTTTTACGGTAGCATTAATCACAGGAACTTTGTGTTGTAATGCTATTCCATTCATAACTAAAGAAGCAGTGTCACTATATGAGCCTAGCTTTAGACCCTCATTTCCAATAGCTTTAATTCGGTAGCTGTATAAAATGTTACAATATACATTCGTATCAATAAAAGACAAGATATCAGAA
>JAESST010000429.1 GCA_016763995.1 Flavobacteriales bacterium
CATAAGTAAAATCTCTACTCTGAGTCCCATCTCCATTAATAAATGGAGATTGATTCTTTAGCAAAGATTCAACAAAAAGAGGAATTACAGCAGCATACGCTCCGTCAGGACTTTGATTAGGTCCAAAAATATTAAAATATCTCAAGCCTATAATTTCCTGTCCATAGTTTAGTTGAGCAACCTTGGCGTAAAGTTCATTTGTGTACTTACTTACAGCGTAAGGAGATAACGGACTTCCTATTTCAGCTTCAATTTTGGGTAGGTTCTGAGAATCACCATACACTGAAGAAGAGCTAGCATAAACGATCCTTTTTACTTTATTTGCGCGCGCAGCTGTGATCATATTTAGAAAACCAACAACATTCGAATTATTAGTTGCTATTGGATCTTTAAGCGACCGAGGAATCGACCCAAGAGCCGCTTGATGACTCAAATAGTCTATTCCATTCGTTGCTTTCAAACAATCTTTATAGTTACTGATATCTCCTTCAATAAATTCAAAATTATCTAAGCCTAAAAACGGTTTTAAATTCTCCCCTGAACTATTAGAAAGATTGTCTATTACCCTAACCTTCTTTGCTCCAAATGCAATTAAGTATCTTACGAGGTTAGAGCCTATAAAGCCCGATCCTCCGCTAATTAGAAAGCTAGATTTAGAAATATCCGTTTTATGAAAGTTGGTGGTGTACATAAATCCTAACGCTCGTTATATTGCTGGTTATAATACTTTTGATAATCTCCTGATGTTACACTATTCAACCAATCCTCGTTATTCAAATACCAATCTACAGTATTCACTAAACCTTGATCAAATTCTATAGAGGGTGACCATCCTAATTCGTTTTTTAATTTTGATGAATCAATAGCATATCTCTTATCGTGTCCATCTCTGTCTTTCACATAACTAATCAATTGCTCAGAAGAGCCAGACACTCTTCCTAGCTTATCGTCCATTATTTTACACAATGCCTTAATTAAGTCTATATTTTGCCATTCATTGTTTCCGCCTATATTATAGGTCTCTCCATCTTTCCCTTCGTGAAAGATAACGTCAATAGCATCAGCATGGTCATTTACCCATAGCCAATCTCTTACATTATCTCCTTTCCCATACACAGGAAGTGCTTTTTCTTGTTTGATATTATGTATAAAAAGTGGAATAAGCTTTTCAGGAAATTGATTTGCTCCGTAATTATTCGAACAATTTGAGATCACCATTGGAAAACCATACGTATGGTAATATGCTCTTACTAAGTGATCAGAACTAGCCTTCGATGAAGAATAAGGACTTCTTGGATCATATGGAGTTTCTTCAGTAAAGTACCCAGTTGCTCCTAAAGAGCCATAAACTTCATCAGTAGAAACATGATAGAATCGTTTATCTGAGAAATCATTTTCCCATTTGCACTTAGCAACATTCATTACGTTTGCAGTACCGATCACGTTTGTTTGAATAAACTCCAAAGGGTTTGTTATCGACCTATCGACATGTGATTCTGCCGCTAAATGAATCACTGCATTTATTTGATATTTATCAAAGGTTTCTTCTACTGCAGCCTCATCTAAAATATCTCCTTTTACAAAGTGATAATTCGAAGCCTTATCCACATCATTCAAGTTCTCTAAATTCCCGGCATACGTCAACTTATCAAAATTTATTATTTGATAGTTAGGATACTTATTTACAAATAGTCGAACTACATGAGAACCAATAAAACCTGCTCCACCTGTTATAAGAATGCTCTTCTTTTCCATTATAAGCTTAAATATTTAATGTCACCTACTTTATTTTTCAAACTCCCTTTTACATCAAAAACAAATCCTTTATCATTCATTAAGCCTTTAAGATACGGTTCTTCTTTCTGAACGTATTCATCATGATTAACAGCAACTAAGATTGCATCGTAATGTTCTGCCTCTTTATCAACCAAAGAGAAACCATAGTGATTTTTCAGATCTTCAGAAGATGCAAAAGGGTCAATAACATCAACTTGTAATCCGAAAGATTTTAACTCATCAATAACATCAACAACCTTAGAGTTACGAATATCGCTAACATTCTCTTTAAAGGTTGCTCCCATAACGAGGACCTTAGCTCCATTACTAGAACCATTTCTTGCCACAATCTCCTTAGTTATTCTACCAGCAATATGACTCCCCATTCCATCATTTACTGCTCTACCTGAGTTTATAATTTGTGCATGATATCCAAATTCTTTGGCTTTGTAAGTTAGATAGTATGGGTCAACTCCAATACAGTGACCACCAACTAGACCTGGGGAAAATTTTAAAAAATTCCACTTCGTTCCAGCAGCCTCTAGTACTTCATAAGTGTTAATCCCCATCTTGTTAAAGATGATAGAAAGCTCATTAATCAAGGCAATATTCACATCACGTTGCGTATTCTCAATAATTTTAGCAGCTTCTGCTACTTTAATAGATGCAGCTCTATGAACTCCTGCCTCTACTACTAATTCGTAAGTCTTTGCAATCTCTTCAAGAGATTCCTTACAGCAACCTGAGACTACTTTTACTACATTCTGAAGTGTGTGTTCGGTATCTCCAGGATTAATCCTTTCCGGAGAATAGCCAACCATAAAATCTTTTTTAAACTCTAGACCGCTCAATTCTTCAATTACAGGGACACAGTCTTCTTCTGTACAACCAGGATATACTGTTGATTCGGAGACAACATAATCGCCTTTTTGGATAACATTTCCTACAAATGTAGAAGCAGAAATCAAAGGCTTTAAGTCTGGTAGGTTGTGCTGATCAATTGGCGTAGGAACTGCTACAATGTAAAATTTTGCAGATCTTAAATCTTCAACATCTGCGGTAAATTGAATATCTGAGTTTTCAAATTCAGATGTTGATAGCTCTTCACTTGGATCAATGTTTTCTTTCATCAAATCCACTCTTTCTCTACTGATATCAAATCCAATTACGCTAACTTTTTTCGCTAATGCTAATGCAATTGGTAATCCAACGTATCCTAAACCTATTACGGCGATCTTTTCTTTCTTATCTATAAGTTCTTGATAAATTCCCATATCTCTACTTTTTAGCCCGAAATCTTTCGAACTCCATTATCCTCTAATTTATATTTCTCATTAGACTCCTTGCAGGTTGCCTCGCTTTGTTCGTTAAAATCTAAACGGTGTCCATATTCGCTCATCCATCCAATTTGTTTCGCAGGATTACCAACCATTAAAGCGTAATCTTTTACTTCTTTTGTAATTACAGCCCCTGCTCCAATAAAGCAATAAGCCCCTAGGTTATTACCACATACAATGGTGGCATTTGCTCCAATTGTAGCGCCTCTTTTCACTATTGTTGACACATACTGACCTCTTCTATTAACTGCACTTCGTGGATTAATTACATTCGTAAAAACCATCGAAGGACCCAAAAACGCATCATCTTCACATATCACCCCAGTATAGATAGATACATTATTCTGAACCTTAACATTATTACCTAATGTAACTCCAGGAGAAATCACACAATTCTGTCCTATGTTACACTTTTCCCCTAAGATAGATTCAGGCATGATATGCGTAAAATGCCAAACTTTTGTCCCGTTTCCTATTTTGCAATCTTCATCTACTACCGCTGTTTTATGCACAAAATAATCCATAATTACTTCTTTATGAATTTTGAAAAATCGTTATGATCTTTTTTATGCAAATCCTCATCAGATAATGATCTAAAATAATCATATGTAATCTGCAATCCTTCAGCCCTTTCTACAGTTGGCTCCCATTCAAGTATCTTTCTTGCAACAGAAATATTTGGTTGCCGTTGCATTGGGTCATCTGTTGGAAGCTCTTTATAAATAATTTTTTGATCAGTTCCGGTCAATCTAATAATTTCTTTTGCAAATTCTAAGATTGTTATTTCATCGGGGTTCCCAATGTTAACAGGTTGCGAATAATTACTTCTTAGCAATCGATAAATACCTTCAACTAAATCATCTACATAACAGAATGAACGCGTTTGGTTTCCCGCACCGAAAACCGTCAAATCTTCACCACGTAGAGCTTGCCCAATAAATGCAGGCAGCACTCGACCATCATTAAGTCGCATTCTAGGCCCATACGTATTAAAGATTCTAACAATGCCTATGTCTACATTATGAAAAGTATGATAAGCCATGGTTATCGCCTCTTGAAAACGCTTTGCTTCATCATAAACACCTCTTGGCCCAATCGGGTTAACATTCCCCCAATACTCTTCTGTTTGAGGATGAACTAAAGGATCTCCGTAGACTTCAGAGGTAGAAGCGACCAATATCTTAGCATTCTTCGCTTTTGCCAAGCCTAATAAATTGTGAGTCCCTAGTGAGCTCACCTTTAAGGTTTGAATTGGTATCTTCAAATAATCAATGGGACTTGCCGGAGAAGCAAAATGTAAAATAAAATCTAAATCTCCTGCAACATGTGTATAATTCGAAACATCGTGATTATAGAATTCAAATTGTTCCAATGGAAACAAATGTTCTAAATTTTTAATATTCCCTGTAATAAGGTTATCCATACCAATAACATGGAATCCTTCTTTTATGAATCTATCACATAAATGAGATCCCAGAAACCCCGCAGCACCAGTAATTAAAACTCTTTCCATTATTTAGCGATTACTTTATTCCTACCGATACTGATATAATCGAAACCTGCTTTTTCTATAACTGCTAAATCATACAAGTTCCTACCATCAAAGATAATAGGTGCTTTTAAATTCTCTTTCAATTTATCAAAATCCGGATTTCTAAAAACCGCCCATTCAGTAGCAATAACTAAGAAATCAGCGTCTTTACATGCATCATATGCACTAAGCGCAAAGTTAATTTCATCCTTCATTAATTCTTGCACATTAGACATAGCTTCAGGGTCAAAAGTTGAAATAGATGCTCCTGCGGCCAATAACTCTTCTATCAAATACAAAGCAGGTGCTTCTCTAATATCATCAGTATCCGGCTTAAATGCTAAGCCCCAAAGCGCAACTTTCTTTCCTTTAATATCTCCATCAAAATAATCCATTATCTTAGGAATCAAAGCTGTCTTTTGTTCTTGATTCACTTTCATTACAGACTCCAAAATATTGAAGTGATATCCTGCTTCAATACCCGACTTAGCGAGAGCCTGAACATCCTTTGGAAAACAACTTCCTCCGTATCCAATTCCCGGGAATAAGAATCTTTTCCCAATTCTTGAATCCGATCCAATCCCTACTCTTACAGCATCAACATCAGCTCCAACTCTTTCACAAAAGTTGGCAATTTCATTCATAAATGTAATCTTAGTTGCTAAAAACGCATTGGCTGCATACTTCGTCAACTCTGCCGACTTCTCATCCATAAAAATAATAGGATTACCCTGCCTAACGTAAGGTCTATACAATTCATTAAGCACTTCTTTAGCTCTATCAGAAGTAGTACCTATTACTACTCTATCGGGCTTAAGAAAGTCATCTACAGCAAAACCCTCTCTTAAAAACTCAGGATTCGAAACAATATCAAAATCAACAGTTGCATTTTTAGCAACTACAGCATGTACCTTCTCTGCTGTTCCAACAGGCACCGTACTCTTATCAATAATAATTTTATAATCAGTGATAATCTTCCCCAACTCTTCGGCTACACCTAAAACATAAGAAAGATCTGCAGATCCATTCTCTCCCGGAGGAGTTGGCAATGCTAAAAAGATAATTTTTGCTTCTTTAATAGCTTCTTTTAAATTCGTTGTAAAGCTTAATCTATTTTGCTTAATATTTCTTTCAAAAATGACGTCCAAATGTGGCTCATAAATGGGAACAATCCCATTTATCATCTTTTCAACTTTAACCTTATCAATGTCAACACAAACGACTTCATTTCCGGTTTCAGCCAGACAAGTTCCTGTTACTAAGCCGACGTATCCTGTTCCTACTACTGCTATTTTCATATATTTATTCTTCAGTTAAGTGTCCGTTCCTTACGATCTATTATTCAAAACAAACGCTCTTAATGTATCTGTAATTTTTTGTAATTGCTCTTTATCTAACTCCGAATGAATTGGTAAAGACATCACTTCCTTTGCCAATTGTTCTGCTATCGGAAAATCTCCATCCTGATACCTGTCGTCTTGATATGCCTTCTGCATATGCAGCGGTACTGGGTAGTAGATCATAGCTGGCACATCATTCCCCATCATGTGCGCTTGAAGTGCATCCCTATCAACTCCAATAATTCTTAATGTATATTGATGAAATACATGACTAGAATTTTGAACCCTCGTTGGCGTAATAACCTCTTCTAAATCTTTAAATTCTTCATCATAGTGATTGGCTGCTGCTATTCTAGCATCATTATACTCATTCAAGTGTGTTAATTTAATGCTTAACACTGCTGCTTGAATACTATCTAGCCTCGAATTAACTCCAACTTCATCGTGATAATATCTAACTTTCATTCCATGATTTACCACAACTCTTGCTTTTTCAGCTAAAGTATCATCATTGGTAAAAAGTGCTCCTCCGTCACCATAGCAACCAAGGTTTTTAGATGGAAAAAATGATGTACAACCGAAATGCCCTATTGTTCCTGATTGCTTAGAATGGCCATCTTTAAAATTAAAACTAGCTCCAATAGATTGCGCTCCATCTTCTATCACAAACAAATCGTTCTTCTCTGCCAAAGACATTATATCCTCCATGTTTGCACATTGTCCAAATAAATGAACAGGAATAATTGCTTTCGTTTTAGAAGTTATTGCATTTTTTACTGCCTCTGTATCAATTAAAAATGAATTTTCATCACAATCTACTAACACCGGCACCAAGCCTAAAAGGGCGATTACTTCTGCGGTTGCAACAAACGTAAAAGTCGTAGTAATTACCTCGTCTCCGGGTTTTAAGCCCAACGCCATCATAGCAACCTGTAAAGCATCTGTCCCATTTGCACAAGGAATCACATGCTTCACTTGTAAATATTCCTCTAGTTCTGTCTGAAATCGTTTTACCTCAGGGCCATTTATATAAGCTGAAGTATCTAAAACACCTTGAATTCTTTTGCCTACTTCTTCCTTAATTTTCTCGTATTGACTTTTTAAGTCAACCATTTGGATAGCTTTCATATGTATTTTTTAAACGGTTTGCGAAGATAGACTTTTTAGGTAAATTTTACAGTGAAAACAATTGGTAATTTAGCTATATGAATTTTTCAAAACTCACCCTTATTAGTGCGTTGATACTGCATTGCTTTCAAGGATTCTCGCAAAACGATATACAAGCTGACTCTAGTGAAACGATCCCATTCATAAGGTTCCAATATTCTTTCCTATTACCTTCCGGTGATTTTGAGACTAGCTATGGAAATTCTAGTTCTGTAGGTGGTGCAATTGGGCTCAAATCAAAAAGCAATTGGCAGTTTGAGTTTGAATACAGCTTCATGTTTGGTGCAGACCTAAAAAGAAAAGATTTATTATCTGACATTATTAATGAGGCAGGAGACGTAACCGACTCAGATGGAGAGCTAATAAAAATCATTTACGATTTAAGAGGATATAGTATATTCTCAAGTGTGGGAAAAATCTTTCCAATTTCCAAAAAGAATCTAAATTCAGGAATTCTTGTTCAGGCAGGAATTGGATTTTTACAACATCGAATTTTTATTGACTATAGAGATGGTGAAGCATTCCAATTGAATAAAGAAATGCTAAAAGGATATGATAGACTTCACAACGGCTTAGCTCTAAAACAATTTGTCGGTTACCAATACTTCGGAAGTAAGAACTTGATTAATTTCTACATTGGAGTTGAGTTTCAAGAAGGATTTACAAAAAATAAAAGAGAGTATAATTACGATACCAAATCTTTTGACAAAAATCAGAAAAACGATTTTTTATATGGTCTTAGATTAGGGTGGTCTATTCCTATTCGCAAACGAACTTCTGACAATTTTTATTATTATTAATGGCAAACATGATGAGATTGCTCTATTCTCTTAGCATTTCTCTATACGCTGTAGCAATTAAAATTGCTGCACTAACAGGTAATTCTAAAGCAAAAAAATGGGTTTCAGGAAGAAAAAATTGGGCCAGTCAGCTTCAAAATATCAACCCCAATAACAAGAAAACTATTTGGATCCATGCAGCATCCTTAGGAGAGTTTGAACAAGCAATGCCAGTCATTGAGCTTTTAAAAAAAACAGAGCCAAATCTATTTATTGTACTCAGTCTTTTCTCCCCTTCTGGATTTGAGGTAAAAAAGAATTACGCAACCGCGGATAAAGTAATTTATCTTCCGATTGATCTAAGAAAAAATGCAAGTTTATTTTTAGATTTAGTAAACCCTCAAAAGGCTATTTTCATTAAATATGAATTCTGGTTCAACTATTTAAGTGAACTGAAAGATCGTAAAATTCCAAGCTATTTGGTATCAGGTATCTTCAGACCAAGTCAACATTTCTTTAAGTCTTACGGCTCTTGGTTTCGAAAAAAGCTAGGTGTGTTTCAGCACTTTTTTGTACAAAATGAAGAATCACAACAACTACTTTCAACAATAGGATATAAAAACAGCACAGTAACTGGTGACACTAGATTAGATAGAGTTATTGAAATTAGCAAGGCCCCTTTTTCTGACTATCGATTTGAAAGCTTTAGTGCAAAAAAAAAGACCATTATTTTTGGAAGTAGCTGGAGTGCTGACAATAAATTAGCCACACAACTAAGCAAGACAAAATTAACGTATAAGATCATCATTGTTCCTCATGAAATTCACCATGAAAAGATTCAGTCTTTAAAGGCTGCTTTCAACAGTAAAGTCAAGTTATTTTCTGAGACCAAACCAAATGAAGATTTATCAACTGAAAACATTCTTATTATTGACCAAATCGGATTGTTATCAAAGATTTACCGATACGCATACCTTTCATTTATTGGCGGAGGCTTTGGAAGTGGAATTCACAATATATTAGAAGCTGCTGTTTATGGCAGCCCGGTTATCTTTGGACCTAACTACCAGAAATTCCAAGAAGCAAAAGATCTTGTTAAAATGAATGGAGGTTTTTCTATTAGTTCATTTGATGAGTTTAATCGCTTGCTTGAGACGTTGAAAGATGAAGACACCTATCTAAATAGCAAAATGCAAGCGCTAGAGTATGTTTCCAAAAACAAAGGAGCTACTAAGAAAGTAATACAAGAGATCTTGACATCTAGCTAAGCCAATTCGGCTACACAATTTAGGTTATTTTTTTGTTATCGCAAGCGAAACTAAGCAGTTCCAAAATATTTCTTATCAAAGACTTGTCGTTAATTTCTTAGCCTCAAGGGCAATATAAACCAGTCATTGAGCGATTACTTTTATGTAAACACTCATATTTATTCCTATGCCGAAAAAAGCTAAAAGTCAGTCGAAAATATATGTATTAGATACTTCAGTGATTATTCATGATCACAACTCTATTATGAGCTTTGAAGACAATGACATTGCCATTCCAATTACAGTTTTGGAAGAACTTGATAATTTCAAAAAGGGGCATGACACCAAAAACTTTGAAGCAAGAGAGTTTATTAGAATGGTTGATCGTTTATCTGCAGACCACAAACTTGACGACTGGATTCCACTTGGAGAGGGCAGAAAATCAAGATTTAAAATCATTTTTGCCGACAACAACCTCAAGATAAATGCTGAAAAAATATTTGACGATCGTAAGAGAGATCACAAAATATTAAATGCCGCATTAAGTTTACAGGAACTTGAAAAAAATAAAAAAATAATTCTAGTTACTAAGGATATCAATCTCAGAATAAAAGCAAAAGCATTAAGCTTAATCGCTGAAGATTACCATACAGGAAAAGTGCAAGACGTCTCTGACTTACATCTTGGAAAAGACAAAATCGAAGATCTTCCTTCAGAAAAAATAAAGGAAATTTACGAGAAAGACTTTCTCGAAGATCATAGCTTTATAAATGGAGGTGTACAAAACAACCATTTTTATATTCTTAAAAATGGGAAGGCCTCTAGTTTAGCTTTTTATAACCCCATCGAAGATAGGCTTGAAAGAGTTGAAAAATTAAATGCATACGGAATTGTTCCTAGAAATGCCGAACAAGCTTTTGCGTTACACGCAATCTTAAATCCTGAAGTAAAACTAGTAAGTATTCAAGGAGCTGCGGGAACAGGAAAAACACTATTAGCATTAGCAGGTGCCATTGAACAACGCAGAAAATTCAAACAAATTATTCTTGCCCGACCAATCGTTCCTCTTAGCAATAAAGATATTGGATTCTTACCAGGTGACATAAAGGATAAAATCAATCCATATATGGAGCCTTTATGGGATAATTTAAAGTTCATTAAGAATCAGTTTAATGAAATGGATAAGAAACATCAGCAAATTAACGACCTGCAAAAAAATGAAAAAATTGTCATTACTCCTCTTGCTTATATTAGAGGCAGGAGCTTATCTGATATCATTTTTATTGTTGATGAAGCTCAAAATTTAACGCCTCATGAGGTAAAAACAATTATTACCCGAGCGGGTGAAAACACGAAAATGATTTTTACGGGAGATATCAATCAAATTGATACTCCATATTTAGATGAACACAGTAATGGGCTATCTTATTTAATTGATAGAGTAAAAGGGAATAGATTATATGCACATGTTTCCTTAGAAAAAGGAGAGAGATCTGAATTAGCCAATGTCGCTAACGAATTACTCTAAATCCGAGTTCAGTTCTAATTAATTTTAGATGACAGCGAATTCAAGCGTGTATCAATTGTTACCCCAATGGCAGCTTATTAAGCTTAATTTTACCATCTGATAAAAACATACCAGATGAAAAAAGGGAGTAAACTATATAGCATCCTTAAATTCAAGTGCCCGCATTGTCATGATGGAGACTTCTTTAAATCAAACAATCCTTATCAGCTTAGCAGTATGTCTGAGACAAGGAACGAATGCAGTAAATGCAACAGAAAACTCAGCTTAGAGCCTGGTTTCTACTATGGAGCTATGTACGTTTCTTATGGGCTAGGTGTCGCACATATTGTAAGTTTTCTCGTTGCGAAATGGATATTAGAATTTGAAATGAGTTTCTGGAATTTCATTATTTTAGTTGGCATAACATTAACTTTACTAACCCCATTATATTATGCCATTTCAAAAATTGTATGGGCTAATATGTTTATGAACTTTAAAGAAGAAGAAAATGCAAAATCTTGAGGTAAACGATTTTAAGAATGGATTTAAAACCGACGAAAACCCTGTCATTATTGATGTTAGAACTCCAGAAGAAGAGGCCGAAGGTTTAATTCCAAACTCTATTAATCTTAATATAATGGATCAGAACTTTCCAACTAAGGTTTTAGATTTAGATAAATCTAAAACCTATTATGTTTATTGTAGATCTGGAGCAAGAAGCGCTAACGCCTGTCAATTCATGGAGAAAAATGGCTTAAAATCCTACAATCTCATAGGCGGCATTCAAGCTTGGAATTCAGCCCAATAGTTATGAAAAAAACCTTCCTCATTTCATTCGTAACTATCCTCTATCTTGCTTCTTGCAACTCTAGTAAACATAGTGACACTATTGAGACAAAAGCTACGGAAAACGGGTTTCTATTATTAAGTACTAATGAGTTTGAAGTAAAATTAAACTCAGAAAGCAATTCCCAGTTAATTGATGTAAGAACTGCATCTGAATTTGATTTAGGAAGCATTGAAAACGCGAAGAATTTTGATATTCTAGACGGCACTTTCCAAAATCAGCTCAGCACACTTGATAAATCAAAAACTGTATTTGTTTTTTGTGCTAAAGGCGGAAGGAGCAATAAAGCAAGTAATCTTCTGCAACAAGCAGGGTTCAATTCAGTGATCGATTTAAAAGGAGGATATACTGCATGGAGCAAAGTTCATCCATGAAAAAAATCGAAAAATTATTCTAGCACTACTTTTATGTTTAACTTTTGGGCTAGCTCCCTTTTCCCCTAAGCCTCATAATTTGGGGAACTAAATTGGGGTTTAGATGGTGCTGGTAGTATGAGATTAAGAACCTGAGTTCGATAATAATTTAGAAATTCAGATTATCAGAGGGGGGGTAATATACTAGGCTAATTTTTAGATATATAGCAGGCTATATTCTAAAGATTCAACGCAGTAGATTGTTATTTCTGTGAAAGGGTTCATAGTTCCGTAGCTAAACAGCAATCTTCTGAATTCTTAAGAAGAACCGAACTCAGGTTAATAGGTTTAGCGATTAATTGATTTGTAAATGGGAATTAAGTTATTAGCTTTAAATTCTTCTTAAACAAGTTCAAACTTTCGACTACCGCCCCAAGAAAAAGAACATGAAGTGCATAGTAAAAGACGTTGAATACCCTGAAGCTAATAGAAGGCTACAGTAGCCACTCTGCCATCAAAATAAAATCCCGAGACTCTTATTTAGAAGAG
>JAESST010000430.1 GCA_016763995.1 Flavobacteriales bacterium
TCGTATCTAAGATTCTTTTACGAATTCTACTTAATGATTGTGGTTTCATACCAAGGTAACTGGCTATCTGGTGTTGGGGAACTCTATCTAGAAGGTGAGGTTTTGTTTCAATCAAATTATGATATCTTTCTTCAGGCGAAGAAGTGATAAAAAGGTTCCATTCGTTTCTTAAATTGTTTATTTTTCCTACAGCTATCTCTTGAAATACAGAATCAAGTCTAGGAAGTAAAGCTCGTAACTCTTCTTCGTAATTCTTGTTGCTGATTGTTAATATGCAATCTTCTGCACATTCCCAATAATAAGTAGAAGGTTTACTATCCTTTGAATGAGGTGTAAATGTATCACCTTCAATAAAAAAGGCTGTTGATTTTTCTTCTCCATCTTTTATTATATATTCTCTAACGCAGCCTTCTACTACCATGTAGCACTTTTTAGGAATTTGGCCCTCTTTCAATAAGAGTGTCCCTTTTTTAAATTCATCGACAATGGTTTTTTCAACAATGATTTCAATTTCTTCCTTGTTCAGCAATTGGAATTTACTGATCATGGCTCTAATTGTTTCTTTTAAATTCATCGAATTAATTTTTGGAATTACGCACAATGGTTAATATAAAGCTGCATTTTGTAAGGTAGATAAAATTATGACTTTCTCGCCAAAAGGCGGGGCAGGCTGATCACCAAATAATAAAAGCCCTGTAGAGGCTTTTTAACTTTTACCAACTGCACTAAACAGGAAGCTATGGATATCTTTCTCTAATAATCCGCCAATGGATTTTGTTGTATTTTCCGTCCGAATGGCTGCTTAAAGGATCTTTTGAAACCAAAATATAGTCCACTGTGCAGGTAAATAGGGAGGAAATTAACTAAACTGTCAAAGCCGAAATGCACTAATCAAGTTGTGAGCTTTTTTTAATCAGCCATTGAACCAATCATTCATAATTGAAATGTTATTTTGATTCAAAAAAATGGCACTAGCAAGTTAATCTCTCGTATGAAGGATAAAATTGCTAACTATTTTAATTTTATTATTCTACTCGAATAGTTTTACTATCAAAAGAATAGGCATTGAAATTGCCCAGAGCTTGTTTTCCAAAGTTTGATATAGGGTTAGATGGAGCAGCGACTCCGCTTTCGCCAATAGCATCTATGAGCGTTCTATAATAATCGAAAGATTCTTTATTAATGTGATGCAATTCTACTTTTATAGAATCTCCAATGTTCAATTTAACGGGAAATGATACTTCTAAATATTGACCATCGCTAAACCTATCGCCATCTAAATAAAGGTTATCATCCTCAATTTCATCCTCGCCTTCTACGTCTTGGTTAAAAATATAAACTTTCCCGTTCACAAAAATTTTATAGCGATAATAATTTTTAACGTTGGGTACATCTTGTAAAGATACAGTTGCAAAATAGCCTTCTTCCTGAAAAATAGATTCTTCTAGAAATGATGTTGTAATAGTATCTATAGGGTTGATCTGATTGGGAATTCTACTAGAAGCCATGTAATTCTTCCCCTCTGAGTTAATTTCTAAGGTATAAGTTATTCCTTTAACACCTTGTAAAGTAGCTGTCTGATAAATTCCTGGACTTACCTCAGTTAAGAATTCTCTGTTTCCTAATTCATCGAAAATAGTTACTGTTGCTCCTATTCTTGGTGGAAAAGTATTGTCTTCGTAAAAATCTCCAGTTTCCGATAAGGTTACGGTATAAGGACCGTTTTGGTCAGAAATATTAGCTTCAATCACTAAGCGTGGAGCAACGTTTTCTAATTCTAATTCAATTACGTCTTCACAAGATGAGAGGAAAGTTGCTGCTGTTAAAAGCAACAGTATATTTTTTAAATTTTTCATTGTTGTTCTATTTTGTATTTCTGTATTAATAATACTTGATCTTGATTCGTTCCTTGCAATAACAGTCCATTTACTTGAATTTAAAGTTGTAAGTAATTGAAGGTAAAATGCTAAATAGAGCAATTCTTACTGCCTCTGTTTGCTGTGGATTGTTTTTTGCTTCTTGGAAATCGATAGCAAAAGCATTTCTTCTACCGTAAAGATTATAAACAGAAAAGTTCAAACTCGATTCAAACTTGCTTGTCCTTTTTAATGTTTTGGTTGCTCCAATATCAAATCTGTGATAAGCTGGAAAACGATCGTTGTTTCTTATACTGTAGAGGTTTATAATTTCGCCTTCAGCTCTGTATTTTCCTACAGGATAAGTAACTGCATTTCCTGTACGGTAAACAAACGTTCCCGATAGATTCCATTTCTCGTTCAATTTATAAATCCCTACTACCGTCAGATCGTGTGTTCTGTCCCAATTCGCAGAATAGGCTTCTCCAGCATCAATTCTATCAAACTTTCGCTCGGTTTTAGACCAAGTATAACTCAACCAACCTGTGAGTCTTCCAACATTTTTTTTAAAATAAAATTCAGCTCCATAAGAGTATCCTTTTCCCAAAAGTAGTTGAGATTCTACATTGTCGTTGAAAACCAGATCTGCACCTGTTTTATAGTCAATTTGATTTTGCATGTCTTTATAATAAACCTCTACTGAACTTTCGTACTCATTATTTTTAAAATTTCTATAATAACCAGTTGCGTATTGGTCGGCAATTTGAGGTTTTACATTGTTGCTACTCGGAATCCATAAATCAATTGGAGTGCCTGTACTTGAGTTAGAAATAAGATGTAGGTACTGTCGGTTTCTTCCGTAAGACGCTTTTAGAGAACTTGTTTCGCTCAACAAGTAGGTAGCGCCTAATCGTGGCTCTAAACCGCCATAATCCTGTACTAATTCTAAATCATCGTATTTTTTTGTTTCAGAAACCTCTCCATCTTCATCGTAAGAGAAAATATTGCCCGGACCAACTTGGGCAAAATACGAGTAACGTAAACCTGCCTTTAAACTCCATAATTCAGAAAGTTTCATGTCGTTTGAAATATAAGCTGCACCTTCAAACGCATATTTATTTTCCAATTCAATTCTGTTAATTCCAGCATCTTTCTCAGGTTTAATTTCTCCTGGCAAGAAAGTGTGGTAAGCTCCCATAATACCAAATTTCACGGTGTTTTTAGAATTCAAATAGTAGGAAAAGTCCTCTTTTAAACTTACATCTTGAATTGCTGAAGTAATAGAGAGTCCATCTTCTTTTCCTTCGCTACTGCCAATTTCGACTTTGTAATTGTAGTCGCTAAAAAGAGCTGTTGAGTTTAGGAATAATTTGTCGTTAAATAAATGGTTCCAACGTAATGTAGCAGTTGTATTTCCCCAATCGAATCCAAAATTATCACCAAATCCGAATTTATCTCTGCCGAAATAACCAGATAAGTACAAACGATCTTTAGCACCAAGCTTGTAATTTGCTTTTAGGTTCAAATCATAGAAGTACAATGTTGAGTTTCTAATGTCTTTATCTCTAGATGCTTTTAGGAATAAATCTAAATAGGTTCTTCTTCCACTAACCATAATAGAACCTTTGTTTTTAACAATAGGAGCTTCTAAAGTTAAACGAGAAGAAATGAGGCCAATTCCGCCATTTGCATTGAATTTTTTGCTGTTTCCATCTTTCATTTTTATGTCTAAAACAGAAGAAGCTCTACCACCAAACTCGGCAGGAATTTGACCTTTGTATACACTCAAATCCTTAATTGCATCTGAATTGAAAACAGAAAAGAAACCTAATAAGTGTGAGGCATTGTAAACCGGAGCTTCATCTAATAAGATCAAATTCTGATCTGCGCTTCCGCCACGAATAAAAAAGCCACTGCCACCTTCAGATGATTTAATTCCCGGTAGAAGCGTTATGATTTTAATAATATCTTGCTCTCCAAAAATTACTGGAATAGCTTTGGCTTCCTTCATATCAATCTTATTCATACTCATCTGATTAGATTGAACATTTGCGTCCTTTCGTTCTTCTGTAATTTCTACTGCTTCCAACTCAGCTGTAGCAAGTTTTAGTTCTAAATCAAATTTTAGATTTTTATTAAGTGTAACTTTTTTTGTCATCGGTTCATAACCGATGTAACTAAATATTAAAGTGTATTCGCCTTTTAGTGCAGTTAAGGAGTAAAAACCGTAAACATTTGTTGCTGCCCCTATTTTTAGCTCTTGAATAACGATTGTTGCTCCAATTAATCCTTCGCCATTACTTGCATCTTCCAACGATCCACTAATCGTATAGCTTTCTTGTGAGAATACGCTTGTGCTTATAAGCAGCATAAGCAAAGAGGCAAGACCAAGGTGTTTTAATAGTTTCATCTTGTAAATTTTTAATATCATTGATAGCACTTTTAATTATTAATATTTATTTGTAATGAAACTTCTTTTCAATTTATATATGTACCATCTGTATAGTGTTGAAATTATAACGATTCATTAAGTTGCTATTCTTTAAATACATATCGAATTTCAAAACCATTTCGACAGCATTTGGTCAATTTCAGCTACTTTTTCTAGTTTCTCTTATTTGGGTTTCTTGAAGTACACTCTAGTGATGTATAATCCATTTAAGTCTCCTTTACCTCCATAAGCTTCTACACCAGTATTGATACTGATGATTTCCCAACCTTCATCCAAGAAAGCATTTATTCTCGAGTCAACTACAGCATCGTTTGCAGCAATGTTTTGAAATCGAATTCCACCCAAATTGTAAAAGTTAAGAAGCTTCGTCTCTTCGTAATTTTTTACTCTAATATCATCGCGCTTTGACTTGTTCCTTACTTTATCATCAGTAGGCATGATTTTTGTAAAATCATTGTAATTTCTTGGTTCTAAAGCATTTATTATTCTAGAACGTCCTAATCCTGAAGGAACAATAGATTCTACTATCGAAATGGTTTTAAACTCATAGTTTTTTTCAGATACTTTAAAGGAATATACTACAGCTAGTAAGCATCCTATTGAAATACTTAAGGTGAAGTAATTTATTTTTTTCATAATCTTTGTATATTAGATTAATTAGTATTCTTTTTCTTAATTTATATATACCTGTACTAGGTAGTACATGGTTTTTTATCGCTTGTGAGCTAGGGTTTTTTAATCAAAATTTTCACTTTATTCTTCATGCCACAAAAGAAAAGGTAATACTTCTTTTATGCATTCACTAAAGTTAATTAGTACTGTTTTTTTTGACTAAAACTCTTAGTTGGAATGAAAGTCACGATGGTTCTGTCCTTTAGATTTACCGAAGCAAATAATTGCAAGAAAACGTGTTATTGTTAATGGAAGTTTCTTTCGGTAAACGCATAACTTTTTATCTTGTATTATAATTAAAAAGGAATGGGGTGAACTCTGGTTCTGTCTAGGTTTATGACCTTCAATGCGAATTAGTCCCCATTCTTTTATTCAAGTTGCAAGAACCATTTAGAATTTCAGACGTGAGGGTCTTTTAAAGGTATTAGTTAATGCGACTATTAATTTAACAACGTTTAAATATGAAAAAAAAAGATGTAGTGGGAATTGATGTTTCAAAATTAACTATTGATGTCTATGTGCAATTATCACAGGTTCATGCCATTTTTAATAACGATGAGAAGGGTTTTAAACAATTGGTTAGATGGATTAAGAAAAATACGAGTTGTCAGATGGAATAACTTTTAATTTGTTTTGAAATAACAGGAATGTACTCCTTACAGTTAGCTAGTTTTCTTAGTCGAAACAGCATCAACTATGTTATGGAGAACCCTATTCAAATTAAACGTTCGATGGGGTTGGTAAGAGGTAAAAGTGACAAGGTAGACTCAAAAAGAATAGCGGAGTACGCCTTTATGAGAAAAGATAAACTCCGGTATACAACACTAGCTTCTCAGGAGCTTATTAAGATCCAAAATATCTTAGCGCTTAGAGAAAGGATGATCAAGCAGAAAGCAGGATATCAAGCTTCAATAGGCGAATACAAAAGAGTGTTAACTCAATCTCAAGAAAAGGATTTTTTTCAAATGCTTAATAGCTTAATTAGTACATTAAAAAAGCAAATTCAAAAAGCAGAGAAAGCCATTATGGAGATAATTGAATCATCCCAAACCCTTAGAGAACAATATGTTTTATTGGTATCGATAAAAGGAATAGGAATCATTCTTGCCGCTAACATTTTAGTTACAACCGTTTGCTTTACCAAGTTTAATGATAGCCGAAAATATGCTTGTTATTGCGGGACAGCTCCTTTTAGTTACGCATCTGGCACTAGCATAAAGAGCAAGACAAAAGTTAGTCAAATGGCAAATAAAAAAATGAAGGCGCTCTTTAATATGGCTGTAAGATCTGCCATTCAACACGATCCCGAACTAAAAAAATATTTTGATAATCGAATGGAGAAAGGAGCAAATGGAATGAGTACAATAAACATCATCAGAAATAAACTTATTCATCGAGTTTTTGCTGTAATAAAAAGAGGAACGCCCTACGTAATAATGGCGAAACATGCAGCTTGAAATGTTTATTAAAAAGTACTTGGTTTTATCTTAGAATTCGCATTAATTTGTTGTAAACAGGAAGAAACATATTTTTGAAGTAAAATCCTCTCGGTATGTTCAAGCACCATAGATATCCCAAAGCTGTAATTTTAGGTTCTGTCGCATTAATTTGTTAAAAAACAAGAAAACATATATTTTTGATGTAACTCCAGAAATATGTTCAAGCACCATAGATATCCTCGATTAATCATTCTACA
>JAESST010000431.1 GCA_016763995.1 Flavobacteriales bacterium
GATGTTAAGGTAACTCGTGCAGAACATTTCGATCTTTTTGGCGAACTTGCGTAGCCAATGGAAACAGACTGTATTGACTTTAAAGACACTGGATATTTTTCAAAAATCATCCTCGATTATTTAGCAGGAAACGAAGCGTTAGCTCCTTTCTATAGTTATTCTCCAGAACTTGATTCATTTGCTGAAGTGATTCAGAAGAAACACTTTTCGGATGAAAATCGTCAAGTACTTCATGCTTCATTGTTGAATCAATATGAGAGAGATGGCATTAAATTAAAAAGAGTTGAAACTGTTGCAACAAACATTCAAGCATTAGCGAAATCAAATACTTATACAGTTACAACGGGACACCAACTTAGTTTATTTACAGGCCCTCTTTATTTTATTTACAAAATTGTTAGTGCTATTAAATTAGCAAGGACATTGACAAAGAAACACCCTGATCAAAACTTTGTTCCTGTTTATTGGATGGCGACGGAAGATCATGATTTTGTAGAGGTTAATCATTTCAACTTTCAAGGCAAACGATACGAGTGGAACAGCGAGCAGAAAGGTGCTGTAGGAAGAATGAAAACAGAGGGGCTTGCATCAGTTTTTGAAGTTTTCAGAACAGAATTAACTGATTATTCCTCCAATGCTGAAGAGCTAAAAAATCTATTTGAGAAGGCTTATTTGAAGCACGATAATTTGGCTGCGGCCACTCGATTTTTAGTGAACGAATTGTTTGCTGAATATGGGCTAGTAATCATAGATGGTGACGATGTTAGTTTAAAAACAATTTTCGCTCCCATTGTTAAAAAGGAGTTGTTAACTGAATTTTCTTCTCAGCATGTTGCTGAACAAAGTGCTCAGTTGGAAAAACGGTATAAAATTCAAGTAAACCCAAGGGAGATAAATCTATTCTACCTATCAGAAGGAGATCGAAATAGAATTGTAAAGGAGAAGGGTGCCTATTTCGTAAATGATACTTCCATCAGTTTTACAGAAGCTGAAATTTTAGAAGAGCTCGAAAAACATCCGGAGAATTTCAGCCCTAATGTATTATTACGCCCGGTATATCAAGAAGCAATTTTACCAAACCTAGCCTATATTGGTGGTGGTGGTGAATTAGCCTATTGGTTTCAATTGAAATCAACTTTCGAAGCAGTTGAAATTCCACTTCCTATGATGATCTTGAGAAACTCTGTGATGTGGATGGATGCAAAGCAATCGAAAGCATTTGATAAACTGGATATTAAGTTGCAGCAGCTATTTTTAGACGAAGGTGTCTTGACAAAGAAGTGGGTAAAGCAACATTCTGATCATGATTTGAGCTTAGCAGAAGAGAGCAAGATGAATCAGCAGTTTTTTACCGAGTTATTACAAAAGGCGGAGTCAATTGATGTTACGCTAAAAGCACACGTTGAAGCGGTTCAAACGAAACAACAAAGAGCATTAACTAATTTATCCGAAAAGTTAATCAGAGCCGAAAGACGTCAACAAAAAGAAGCGACTGATCGAATTGCATTTTTAAAAGACACTCTATTTAAGAATCGAGGCTTACAAGAACGTCAAGCTAATTTCTCTGAAGTGTATTTAAGAGAAGGAAAGGGGATGATAGATGATCTCCTAGAAGAATTCGAAGTTCCTACACAAGAGTTTTTGCTTGTGAGATAATTCTTCTCCTAAAGAACAGTCATCAAACAATTTTCTGAAACGCTAACACTTAAAAATGATCAGCAATTTTTCTAATTGCTGATATTGGTGTACCTGTTTGTTTATTAGTAGATTGGTTGTGCCGAAGATGTCAAAGTAAAAAAAAATATTGCTAAGGTGTAATATTATAGACACTTTAGCCACTAACCAAGAAAAAGGAAATTGAGTACAGATTTTTATACAAGTTCTATTTTGCCCTATGCAGGAATCATTATCAAAATTTGCAGAGGCTATACTAACTCTCAAGAGGATTTTGAAGATTATTATCAAGAAGTATGTTTACAGATATGGAGGAGTCATCAAAATTTTAAAGAAGATTCAGAGTGGTCTACTTGGGTGTATCGTATTTCTTTAAATGTTTGCTTAACGCTTTTAAAGAAGAATAAAACAAAAGGACAGCATTTTGTTTCAGATGCACTCCCTGATGAATTAATTGAAGATAGTCAGGCTTTTGTAGATGAAGAATTAAATGAGCTGTATGCAGCCATACGGAGGCTTTCTGAATTAGATCGGGGACTCATTTTACTTTACCTAGGAGAGAAAAGTTACCAAGAAATTGCTGAAATCATAGGAACAAATGCCAATAACATTGGAGTTAGAATTACAAGAATAAAGGAAAGACTAAAGAAAATTTTAATCAATCGATAGTATGGAAAAATCAATAGAAACAATTTGGAAAGAAGGCTTTTTAAAAAAAGACGCGTTAATAGCACCAAAGCTAAATGATATTTATAATCAAAAATCGATGCACATTGTTGCGAAATTGAAAAGGATGATGGTATTAAACGTATACTTCTTAGTCATTTTTGCAATCGGGACTTTATTATTGAATACACTGGTATATGATATTCCTTGGATCGGGTTAATAATTGCATTAATATTTATAAGCATTGCTCTTTTAGCTAAAAAACAGATGAGCCAGATCAAGGAATTGGATCAGGGAAGTACGAGCTTTGAGTATATAAACTCTTTTAATAATTGGTTGAAAGATGTGATCAATTCCAATTCAAAGTACATGCGTACTGTTTATCCGATTTGTTTCATTTTGGCAATGGCAATTATTTGGTATTCAAATGGAGAAGATGCTTTGATGTATAGTTTTATGGAGGAATATCCTAATTTATGGTATGAATTTAATATCCCGATGATGCCTTTCTTTGGGGTGTTATTTGTCGCAGCATTAATGCTTTATTTTGGAGATAAAATTTATCGTTGGGACGTTAATTTGGCCTATGGAAGAGTGTTTAAGAAGTTGGACTCTATGATAAGCGATATGGAAGAATTGAGAGCTTGACTTAAGTTTTATCAAAAGTTGAAATTTTAAAATCACAAGTGATACTTAGAGAACTGATTTTTTTCAATTTCTCTAAGTATCTTTTTTCTATATCGAAATAATAGGCTGTCATTTTTTAGAAATCAAAGGCTTTGATATGAGCAATGATATGAAGTTCTTACTACTGTTAAAAGAATAGTTAACTCGGATGAAATTTCCTTAGGGATCCGTTTGAATGATTTATTAAGTTTAAAGTTTTAATCTGTTTTTCGAATAGTAAGCTTCTGAGATTCTATTTGATGAAGAGGAATCGTATAGGCATGGTTTCCATCTTTTAGAGTAAGTTTTAATACTTCTTTATTTTTCATTTTGGCTCTAAGGAATTCTTTGTATTCGCAAATACCTTTAAACTGCCCCATGGGGATTGAATCAACTATAGATACTTCATCCATGAGTTTAATTCCCTTAATTAAAGAGTCTTTAGAATTAAGTTGTATGACTTTCCATTTGTCTTCCAAGGGGTAGAGAACTACACCATAGGAACTGTCGCTTTTAGGGTTTGGAATCTTTGTTCTTTTGCTCAACCAATATCTCTTTTCTGTTGAATTGATAATGAGATCATATGGCTTGAAATAGTTGATGCCAAGGTAACCTTGATATTTTAATTTCCCTCTGAACAATACTTTCTCTTTTACGGGAAGCGTTTTCCCTCGGTGTTGAATCTCCAACAGCTCCTTGATTTGATAAGTGCTATCAACGTTACCTAATCCATGCGCTGATAAAGACATAATACCAATTCGTTTCTCTGCTACTATGCCTTCCAAAGATTTTTCTGCATATTTTGGATCGAGTTTAACAGTGTTAGCATTACCTAAATCAATTTTGCAAGAATAGGGCTGGCCTAGAACCGAAATAGTAGTAAAAGAACTGTTGTTATTACTGAATGAGATATCTAAAGGAATGCCTTTCCCTTCAAAAGTTTTAGAAGAGATCCACATGTTTTTTGCTTCAAAATTAATTTTCCAATTGGCCATATTGATAATAGATGCTCCAATCACGCCATCAATTTTTTTACAAGGAAAGAAACGATCAGTATCGATCCGGTAGAAACCTGCATTTACAAATTTTTGACCCTCAATTTCTACAAGATCAACAACAGCAGTAGGTGTACTTGCCGATCTATTGTTCGCATCTCGGGTGGAGGTCTTTCCCTTAAAAGTAACATGGGCGCGTTTAGCAAAAGAGGCATTAATTCCACTCTCTGTGAATCCATTGTCAAATAGAAAAGTCCCTCCAACTCCATTAACTTCGACCTCAATGAAAATAAGTTCAGAATACGTTTCAAATTTACTTTCGACAGGTTCCGCTGTAGCAGGAATGAAACGAATTCTTTTGAAAGAACAAGCGTTTAAAAAGAGGCTGCTGACGATAAAAAGTAGGAAATGCCTTTTTATGCCCATTTTCTAGATTTTAAGAGGATATCTCCTAAAGTAAGCGCTGCAAATACAAAAATGATATTAAATATCAATTGCAAGTTTTCTTTTATGTGTTGATAATCAAAGCCACCAAAATTAATCTGTTCTAAAAAGAGTATGGTGTTTTCTTGCATACTAATGAGAAAAGGAAAGAGGAGAAGAAATGAATAAAAAGCTCCGATAATCCACCAAGCTTTCTTGGGAATTAATGGTTCAATAAGCGTTTTATTTTCTGAAGCAAGCTCTATCTTTTGCATCACATCTTGCGTAAAGTCAAAAGAAGGAACTTCTTGCTGAAAGTCTTTGTTGATGAATTCTTTGAACGAATCTTTTTCCATGATTTAACTTTTTAAGATACCTTGGGTTTCGTGTTTAAGTAGTTTCTGAAGAATTCCATTTAATTGTTTTCGGATGCGTAATAGCTTCACTTTTATGTTTGCCTGACTAAATAAAGTAATTTCTTCAATTTCTTTAATGCTAAGTTCTTCTAGATAGAACAATGAGATTAGGGTCCTATCGATTGGTTTAAGATAACTTAAGGCTTTGTTGAGGTATTGTTGTTGGTCCTCTTTGTCTAATTCTTCCAATACGGAGGAGTCTTGACTTTCAATGGTTGAGAGTTCGATAGATGAAGAAAGTAATTTGTTTTTCCTTAAATGATTGATAGAAGTGAAGTAGGCAATTTTATAGATCCAAGTGGAGAATTTAGAGTCTCCCTTAAATTGTTTGATGCTCTTAAAAGCTTTTACAAATGTATCTTGGGCAAGCTCTTCTGCATCTTGCGAATTTTTTACCATTCGTAACACAAGCGAATAGACCAAGTTTTTATGTTGGTCTATTAAGCTAGAGAAAGCGTTTAAATCTCCCTTTTGGACTTGCTGGATTAAAAGCTCAGTATCTTTCAACCTTATCGCTTTTGCTCCTTCTCTTCTGCTCTCATGTCTAAATAATAAAACAAGAGCAAGGCAAGGCCACCAAAGAGGAAGGCAAATATAATTCCTGTAGGTTTTGTGAAGTTAGCTATTCCTGCACCACTGATGTAGTTACCTAAGAAAAGGCCAATCGGGATAAATATAAGAAGCAATGCCGTTCTTAAACTCTTTCGTTTTCTTTTTGGTTTGTTATTAGGATTCATTCCTGCCTCAATCATGGCAAGGTCTTTTTTACTGTCTGAAGTTACTCCTAAGTAGACAATGCCAAATACCATGGCAATTCCGGCAAAAGGAATAAGTAATGCTAATATTTGCTGCATCTTTTTTGTTTTTTTGGTTCACTACTTTAGTCACCTAAAATAGTAAAGTGGTTACAAAAAAGATAAATTATTTTTTAAGGAGTTTAAAAATAGTAATCTAAGGGCTTGCAAGTAGCTCTGCTAGGCAGGCCAAATAATGTTATCCTCATCTGTAAAAATTGGACCCCATTGTACTTCAGTTACGGCGTCTTCATCAAACCAGAAATTGATAGCTAATTGATCAGAACTTAACAACTCATGGGTAGGAGCTTCATCTAAAGGTAATTCTTCATGTTCCCAATCTTGAATGTTTAAGTCGCTCAATTTATTTTTTAGCGCTTCTTTACTAAGTCCAATTACAGCGATGTTATTCAGGGTATGTGTTGTTGAATTGATCTCTATAGTTACTAACTTCCAATCTTCTTCTGCGTCAAATTCAAGAGAAATGTCAAGACTATCGTAATACCAAGATTCAGCTTCAGCATTTCCTTCTTCTTCATAAATAAATGAATCTTTATCCTCAGGTTCTCCTAAAAGATGTTGTACCTGATCTCTGCTCATTCCAAATTTGAGCTCTCCTAATCCTATTCCTGCTTTAATTTCTTTTATATCTACTGACATGATTTTTGTTTTAATAATATTTCTTCTTTAACCAAAAGGCTAATCTAACCAATAAAATGAGTGCAGGCACTTCTACCAAAGGACCAATTACTCCTGCAAATGCTTGTCCCGAATTTAGACCAAATACGGCAATGGCAACCGCAATTGCCAGTTCAAAATTATTCCCTGCTGCAGTGAATGAAATAGCCGCATTCTTATCATAGCTTGCCCCCATTGCCTTACTAAAGAAGAACGCAATGATGAACATAATGACAAAGTAAATTAAAAGTGGAACAGCTATTATTAGCACATCCATAGGGATACTTACAATTAATTCTCCTTTCAGGGAAAACATGACAACAATAGTGAATAGCAAAGCAATTAAAGTCATGGGGGAAATGCTAGGAATAAATTGCTGCATATACCATTCTTCTCCTTTCCATTTAACTAAGATTAATCGACTAAGAATACCTAGTAGAAAAGGCAATCCGAGGTAAATCGCCACACTTTCAGCAATGGTAGTTATAGAGATGTCTACAATTGCACCCTCAAAACCAAAATAGGGGGGAAGAATAGTGATAAAAAGCCAAGCATAAAAACTATAGGCAAAGACTTGAAAAATACTGTTGAGCGCTACTAAAGCTGCACCATATTCGCTGCTTCCATCTGCTAGGTCGTTCCACACCAGTACCATGGCAATGCAACGAGCCAATCCTATTAAAATTAGTCCCACCATATATTCAGGATAATCTTGTAAGAAAATAAGTGCTAAAGCAAACATTAAAATTGGCCCAATAATCCAATTTAGGATCAGAGAAATAGAGAGGATTTTTACATTTTGAAAAACCTTAGGCAAAAGGGCGTAATTGACCTTGGCTAAGGGTGGATACATCATTAAAATAAGACCAATAGCAATTGGAATATTGGTTGAACCGCTGCTTAAAGAAGTAACAAAATTGGGGAAATTAGGAATAAAATAACCTAGTCCTATGCCTATGCCCATTGCAACAAAGATCCATAAGGTTAAGTATTGATCTAAGAAACTTAGTTTTTTATTGGAACTCATGCTGGTGTGTTTAATTGAGAGAATACAAAGTAAATTTCAGTGGCGATTTCCAAACTTCGTTCAAAGTATACCTGATCTTGTTGTGGAGTGCCATCAGAAATTTTAGGATCTTCAAAAGTAATTGGAATTCTTTGTTCAGCTCCTGCTATAAATGGGCAAGCTTCATCTGCACTTGAGCAGGTTAAGATAGCTACAAAGCTTGATTGAGGGTTGCTCGCATCGTCGAATTTTTTTGAGAAAGCCAAAATAGGGTCTTTATCAGTTGCATAGCGAATTTGATAAATTGGATTTGTGCCCTTTAAGTGGATCTCGATCTTAAAACCCGATTTTTCTAGCGTTTCAGCTACCTTGGGAAATAAAGCGGTGCTTTCAGTTCCTCCTGAATAACAGGATACATTTGGAATCGAAAAATGTTCGGCTAGGGTTTTTGCCCAAACTTGTGACAGCAAACTTCTTCTAGAATTGTGTGTGCAGATAAAGTTGAGCTCAATGGCCTGTTTGCTTTCAATTTTAGATTGAATGAATTGCACCAAGGGCCTAAGTACCTGTTTTCGCTCTTCTGAAATGCCGACAATATTGAACGATTGAATGTTGCTTTTAATTTTTTGAAACATAAAGCTTAATTAGCAACAGCCACTACCGGGAGTGCAAGTGTTTTGTGATTCGATTTCAGCTAATTTAATCTTTGGTTTTTCAGCCGGAATACCGCAGTTGTCTTTTGCTAGGCAATCTGTCTGTTTCGTTTGTAATGTAAAGCTATGGCCATCAAAGCCTAAACCGAATTTACCAATGGTATCTCCTTGGTATTCCACTTCAATTTCTAAATCTTCTAATCCAAGTACTTTCTCAGATAGTTCTATTATGTCTAGCAATTTTTGCGGATGTAATCTATGGTCGTAATCATTAGAATTCCACAGTTGGAAATTGGCAACTTCCTCTTTCCTTACTGTTCCACCACAATCGATAAAATGCTTACTCACACGTCCAACTTCTGTTACATGAAAATGGCTTGCTACCATTTCACCATTAGGTAGTTGGAAAGAGATGTTTTGCAGCTCTTTTAGTTTTTCTTTTATTTCGGATAGTTTCATCTATTTAAGTTTTTGGGATTAACAACAATTCGATTCTCGATTTAGGTCTTTATTTAAAAAGTCGAATAATACAATTTTCATGCTTGACCAAGCTTCGGGATTAATACAATAACAAACACTTGTACCCTCGATATTTCCTTTAATTAACCCTATCGTTTTAAGTTCTTTTAAATGCTGAGAAATGGTGGCTTGTGCTAAGCCAATTTCTTCCACTAAATCACCACAAATGCAGCTTTCTGATTTAAAAATGTGTTGTAAAATAGCAATTCGAGCAGGATGTCCCAACACTTTTGCAAAGCTTGCAAGCAAGTTTTGTTGGTGAGTAAAAATCTCTGATTTAACAAGTCCCATTCTTTAATGAATTATATATTGCAATATTACGATTAAGGGAGATCATAAAAACTGAAATAGTCTAAAATTTATTTATCATCTTTTGATTTAAATGAACTATTTTTGTTCCGTGGAAAGATTTAAAGGCATTCTCGCATTTATTCTGTTGGCAGTATTGTCATTCAGTTTCTTTCCTATCGAGAGTTTTCATCACCACGAAGGAGAATCAAGTCTTTGTAATAACACAGAAACTCATTTCGATGAACATGCAGTTGCATGTGATTTGTGCGATTTTACGCTTCAGGAATATATTTCCGAAGAGCTGAATGAAAAATTGACGGATCGTTTTTTAAAATTTAAATATCAAGAAACGTTCATTCCGTGTAGGAATGAAATATTGTTTTATCTCCCTCCACATAGAGGTCCTCCCATTAACGTGTAGCATTCTGGCTTAAGCAATAGCTTAGGCACGATTAATAAATTGGTATTTCCGCTTAATTTACACGATATACAATGCAAAATTTGTGGCTCTTGGCCATGCTAATTGTTGTGCCATTCTCTAGTTTGAAGGCGCAAGAAAATTGTAATTTTTCTATTTCTGGTAAGGTGTTCGATGAACATGATGGAAGCGTTTTGGCTTTTGCCAACTTATGGATTCCTCAATTAAAAAAAGGGGCAGTAGCTGATATTGATGGGAAATATTCATTGAAAGCTTTATGCCCAGGAAAATATACAATTGTTGTTAGCCATCTAGGATGTGAGTCGGATAGTTTTAAATTAATTCTTAGGCCAAAAGGGAATCGGTGGAGTGTTGTTCAAAATTATCAATTAGAGCATCATACGGAAGAGTTACGAGAAGTTGAAATCTCAGGAAAGCAGGTCAGATTAGTTACAACTGAAAAGCTGGACCTATCAGAAGAACAATTGAGAGAGAATGAAGGGAAGCCTTTGGGAGAAATTTTGAAAAGCTTGAATGGAGTGAATGCTATAAAGACGGGGGCAAATATTTCCAAGCCTATGATCAATGGGTTTTCGGCCAATCGAGTTCAAATTATCAATCAAGGAGTTCAATTTCAATCTCAACAATGGGGGAATGAACATGCGCCTGAAATTGATCCGTTTGCAGCCTCTAATTATTCTGTAATTAAAGGGGCAGGAGCCGTTAAATATGCAAGTGGAGCTTTGGGTGGTTTAGTTATTATTGAAGCTAAAGACTTACCTTCGAATGCGGGGCTTCATGGTGAGCTAAATGCTTTATATGCCTCGAATAACCGATTGGGCAATGGTTCTTTATTGTTAGAAGGAAATACGAAGCTAATCCCTAAGTTCTCGTGGAGGGTTCAAGGAAGTGTGAAACGATCAGGTAACGTGAAAACTCCCAATTATTATCAAAAGAATACTGGGGTAAAAGAATTGAACGGTTCTGCTGATTTAGGGTATAAATCAAAGCAATGGAATGTCAGACTGTTCTATAGTCAATTCAATTCTGAAATTGGAATTTTTAGTGGGGCGCATATTGGAAACCTAACTGATTTGAAGAATGCCATCAAGCGATCTGAGCCAAGGGAAGAAGACCAGGAAGGGTTTTCTTATGAAATCAGAAGGCCATATCAACGAATTATTCATGAAGTTGTAAAACTTGAATTGAATTGGTTTACTGAAAATTGGGGTGCGTTAAACATAAAGCTAAACCGACAATTTAACATTCGCGAGGAATTTGATAAGGAAAAATCCCGGAATGATGATTTAGCAGCCTTAAATATTCCTGAATTCTCTCTGGGTTTAGAGAGTGTAGCAGCTGATTTAAATTGGAGAGTTCCTCAATACAAGCGGTTGAAAACGGAGTTGGGAATTCAGATTGTATCTCAGAATAACTCTGTGAATAGTTTAACAGATTTTATTCCTGATTTTAGCAATCAACGGTATAGCTTTTATGCGGTAGAACAATGGAAAAAGAGGAAGCTTGCTTTGGAGTTAGGGCTGCGATTGGAGCAGAATGAATTTTCTGTAAGTAAACTTATTAATCGAGAATTTCAATCTTTTGAGCATTCGTATTTATCAGCTACAGGAAAACTTGGAGGAATTTATACTCTTTCAAATTACCAAGAGCTAAAGTTAAACCTAACATATTCAGAGAGACCACCGGCAATTAATGAACTATATAGTGATGGATTGCATCATGGAAGCGCAAGTTTAGAGTTTGGAGATGAGGCGTTGGGAAAAGAAAAGTCGTATGCTATTAATTCTTCCTATAAAGTAGAGAAAGGGAAGTGGAATTACCAGATCTATGCTTATTTACAATATGTTGAAGATTTTATATATCTACAGCCAACAGGTTTCCAATTAACCATTAGAGGTGCTTTTCCTGCTTATCAATGGGAGAATACTAATGTATTGATTCGAGGACTGGATCAGACATTTAGTTACCAATTGAGAAAAAAGTTAAAATATGAAAATAGACTTAGCTTATTATGGGGGAATAATCTAAGTAAAAACAATTACCTAATAAATATGCCTGCTAATCAGATTGAAAATGATTTAGAATACAGGTTTCAAAATAGAAAGGATTCATCTTTCTATAAATTTAGTCTAGGACATCGATATGTATTGAAACAAAACCGATTCAATACTGAAGAAGAATTCGCAATACCACCGAAAGCATATTCTCTATTTAAGGTGGGGTTCAGTTATCGAACTTTTCTTAATCAGAATAGTAGCTTGTTAGTTGGTTTAACTGTTACAAATCTTCTAAATGAAAGGTATAGAGCTTATCTAAATCGATTTCGATACTATGCTGATGAACAAGGACGTAACATAACAATTAGAATAAAATATAATTTTTAAAAAATAA
>JAESST010000432.1 GCA_016763995.1 Flavobacteriales bacterium
GGGCCACTGCCCAATGCCATTAAGTGTGTTGGAGAAAATATTTGACTTAAAAATAGGATGAGTAACATCCATGCTTTGATCTGTAGATTCTTTCTCATAGGGTTATATTTTGAGAGCTGTAATTCGAAATATTCTGTAAATTGTAGGATTATTTGATGTAATCAGGATTCACATAAGTGATTGTCATCTGATAGGTTCTCTTGGTCTTTTCATCTTTAAGCAAGAGTTCGTACTTCTTCAAATGCTTCAGGTATACTTGATCTTTAAGGTCCAACTCTAACTTATTGACTCCCAGTTGAATTGAGAACTGGTTTTCTGTTAATTCTACTGCTTTTTTTGTTGAAGTGTTCTTCTTCGATTTTAACGCATAGAGTTCTGCTGTTAATTTGGTCTTTACATCAGAGGGGTATTTGAATTTGAATTCTCCTACTGCATAAAGGTTGGCTCCGTTCTCTATTTCTGTAATGTCAACATAAGAGAGATTTCTTGGAATGTCGATGTACTGCTCGCTGTCTTTGTAGGTAAAGCTAAAGGCATCTGTTTTACTTACTGCTTCGCCATGGTAGTTGATGCTTATTTGCCATACATATTCTTGATTGTTCTTTAATGGAATTGCATCGGCTGGAAATAGCAGTTGATTTTGGCTGAGTCCATCTTTTGCGACAATTGGTGCATTTCTTCGCATCGCTACATTCTTGTTTTGTCCTTTTTCTAGGGCTACTAAACGGAAATCGTATTGATATTGATTGTTGGCGTCTAAGTTGATCCAATTAAATTGTGGTCTTGGATCGTAAATATTTTCTTCTTCTGGCGGATAAACTGCTGTGATGTTTATAAAGTCTGATGCTTGATAATCGATGCATTCTTGTGTTTTGTTTGACAGGTCTCCTACAGCGTATGCTTCTATGCACAACACATAATTCATCGGGGGCAATTGATTACTGCTTGAATAGAGGGTATTAAATTCTCCGTCTATAAATTGAGTGCTTGCAATTACTGCTGCTCCTCTGATACTTTTAGATGCATTGGCTGAAATACTTTGATTTAATGCTTGCACCATCAGCACTTTGCCTCTTCTACTTTTTAGAGTAGCCTTTAAGCTTACTTGCCCTGAAAATGAGCTTCCATTGATCAGTGATAAATTAAAGAGCGAACTTTTCTGATAGGGATTTACGGGATCTAACAACAATTGAAATTGTTGGGCTTGTAATGTAAATGCCATTCCGAAAAGGAAGAGCATAGAAAGGGTAGCTAGCTTTTTCATGCAATCAGCTCAATAAATTAATAGAAGTAAAATCCTTATGATAACATCATAGCAGTTTACTTGTATTGGGTTAGAAATGAATTGTTATTGGTTAACAAATATTAAGAACCCAAAAGTAGATTAGAAACGAGTACATTTAACCACTACACAGTCAGTGTTAACAAATATCTGATTTAATGTTAACAAAGAAAGCCTAACATTACATCCTAATCAAATGACTGTTTGAATCGACTTTTACTCTTTTTCTTTCTTTTACTGATCTGCTCCCATTCAGTGTTAGCACAGCGATCTTTTAACTCTTCAGCCTCTTTCTCGTGGAAATCAGACTCTACAATAAATTTTAAAATTCGCAGCACAAATTTTGCTAAAGAACAACTCGCCAATTTTAAAATTGTTAACAACTCACCTACTTATCAACATTTTTCATACCAATATGATTCTGTTTACATAGCAAAAGGAATCTCAATTTATTCGAAAACATTTACGCTTCAAGACCTCTCAATTGACGCTTATACTGACACACTTAAATTACAGATCAAGGTCAGCTCAGTAAGTTCTAAAAAAGTGATAAGTTCTTCCGAGTTTATCTTAAATCCAAGAGTTACCAAATGGTCAGTAATTCACATTAGTGATTCTACATTATCGATAATGCCTTCTCCTAAAAGTGTTATTAGTTACACCATCAATTCTTCTCCGATTAATGATTCACTAGATCAGCCCATACATTTCACCTCTAAAGCAGACACTATTTTATCTTGGAACGAATTAATCCTCCATTCTCCATTCCAAGAAAGAGAGTTAGAAATTATTCAAAAAGATACTGAAGGAAAAGAAAAAAAGCTAGTCTTCCATTATAAAGATGGCCGCTTAATAAGTGTTAAACCTTCCATTAATTCAACTAAAGATACTAGCTTAATAGATGAAGAAAAGAAGGCGATTAAACTGAATGGGACAATAGGCATAGAAAGTAATTTCTTTAGTCAGGTTCCACAACACAGTAATGGTTCGCAATATCCTTATACCTCTTTTCAGGCATCTAATACAATTTCTGTTTATGGACTACCATTCACATTAAATGCATCTCACTCTACCAATAAAAATATTAGTCCAAATTTTAGAAACTTCTTCTCTTTCCAATTTGATGTTGCAAGTTATCGGGAACAGATTCAACAGCTATTGTCTGACAAAGAGCTGTCTAAAGTTTATTCATTAAATGATGTGCTAAAAGACATAGAAACAAATAATAAAGCCATTAACAACTTAGAAAAAACCAAAGATATTTTAATAAATTATCCGAATGAATCAGTAGATCTGGACAGCATACTTTCTGATGAATTGAATCAGATTGATATTTCACAAAAAACGGATTCATTGTTTCAGTTAGATTCCCTAGCATTTGATTCCTCAGCAGGAAATGATCTAGCGACTCAAAGGTCGCATTTGAATGCAGGCTATACCCAATTAGATAGTGGAATTACTGAGAATCAAGAAAAAATTCAAAGAATTCAAAAGAACATCGACCGATTAAAACGTTCCAATGAATTTAAAGAAAAATACTTGAATGAATTAAAAACGAATCCTCCCTCTATTCCCAAAAAACCAATAGCAGCTAAATCTCTTTTTTCTGAATTTGAGGGAAACAATTTCATCTCTACCTTATTGCGATTTGAGAAGTTTGAACTGGGAAACTTTTATGAGTATGCGGGACAATATTCTATACGAGACATTGAGATGCGAGGAATAAATACCTCTTTTCTACTCAATGATGAAAATACGATCAAACTCCTTTATGGAAAAGTGAATAACTTTCAGTCTCTTAACTTAGATCATATAAAAGATAATAAGAAAGTTACCAGCTTCTCTATCGGCAATACCCACTTTGATTTCTTTCAAGCTAGTGCACGAGTTACACAATTTAAGGACGAGACAATTAATACCGAGCTGACGGAGAATAAAGCGTCCTATTATATTATGAGCTTAAACGCTGAAGGAGACATTTCTGATTTCGTTTCTTATGCAATAGAAGTGAATCAATCTAATGATAAACTCAAA
>JAESST010000433.1 GCA_016763995.1 Flavobacteriales bacterium
CCCCCTTGGGACTTATGACAGGTAACAGCGTATCCAAATTTCACTTGCAATGCATTGAAGTAAGGATTCTTTTTTAGTAATTCCATCTTCATTCGCTTATTGTTTACTTCTACATAATCTTCCATGACCGTTTCAAATAGACGCTGACTATCTTCTTTAGTAAGAGAAGGAGCTTCAGAAGAAATAGAGTCTAACAATAGCTTTACATCAATAGGCTGTAATTGCGGATAATCAATTAATCGAATAGTAGCTTCTAAAAAGCGAAAGCCATATAACTCTTCTATGTTTCCCATCCGCATAATTTCAACTACATCGCCATTCGCAATAAAATTGACAGCAGATTTTTCATCCAACCAGAAATAGTTGTTTTTAACTACCATTAAATAATCTCCTGTTGCAATCTCTTCATCTAAGTCTTTAATTCGAACTCTAATTTGCTGGTTAAAAACATTTGCTCTCTTATTCGAACGAGAAATAACGATGGTATCCTCTGCTCCATATTTCCCAAAACAAGTATTCAGCTCATCTTCTAGCTCTACTCCATCTATTCTTCGAACATCATCAAAACCCTCTAGCTTAAATTTCAACATGGGTTTCTTTACGCTCGTCTGCTCCCGAATCTTTGTGGCATTGTACAATATCCCAGATTCATTCGCCTGACGCAAAACCTGTGTCAATTCCACTCCTTTCAATTTCAAGTCGTAATTAACAATTAAGAACTTAGGATCCAATGCAGGGCTTAAACTTTTCCCTACAGGTGGCAACTGAGCAATGTCTCCAATAAATACAATCCTACAGTTGCGTCCAGAAAAAACGTATTCAATCAAATCATCTAACAAACTCCTTACGTAGCTTCCACCATCGGAGATCATCGATGCCTCATCTACGATAAAAATCGTGTTCGTATGAAGATTTACAGCAAGTTTAAAGTGTGTCTCTCCATCTTTTCCTCTCTCACTCTGATAAATCTTTTTATGAATTGTAAAAGCTTGCTTCTTAGAAAAATTGGATAGAACTTTAGCTGCTCTACCCGTTGGTGCTAACAAAACGGACTTCAATTGGAACGTAGGGAATGTTTTAATCATTGCAGCAATAGCGGTCGTCTTACCCGTTCCTGCATACCCTCTTATAATAAATCCTGCACGTTCTACGTTTTGGAACAAAAAACGCTCCATTCGCTCTACCAAGTCAACTTGATCAGTAGTTGGAGCGGCAGGTAAATAACTATAAAACTTCTTTTGAAAAGCACTCATAAACTCCATTTAAGGCTTTGGTAAATTTAACTTAAACCTAACTTTTAAATGCACCCAAACAAAATCAAAAAAATGGTAGATTTGTGAGTCATAGAACAACTAAAATTAAGATTGATGAAAATTGGAATTCAAGCAGGCTTATTTATCGTAGCAATAATCATAGCTTATTTTATATATGATGGAATTCAAGACAAAATTGAATTCAGAGACATGGCAGCAGCAAGAAGAGAAGTAGTACAAAATAGACTTCTAAATATTACGAAAGCTCAGAAACAATTCAAACAAGAGAAAGGGAGATACTCTGCTAACTTCCCTGAGTTGATCAATTTTATTAAAACCGACTCTTTAACCATAATTAAAGCGATTGGAAACGTTCCAGATACTTTAACTGAAGCAGAAGCAGTAGAACAACGAATTGTAATTCGTGATACTTCTTTAGTTCCTGCGTTAACTATTTTCCCGGCAGGATTTGCAATTGACTCTATCAAATACATTCCTTTTAGCAAAGGAAATGAATTCCAAATGAAAGCGGATGTGATTGAAAAGAACAAAGTAAACGTGAATGTTTTTGAGGCATCTGCAAAACTTGAAGATGTTTACAATGGATTAAACACAAAAAATGAAGCGGTAAACTTGAGCAATTTAATTAAAGTCGGCTCATTAACAGAACCAATCACAAACGGTAATTGGTAACAACTACCAAAATGCCATCTACTGTTTTACAACAACAACAACAACTATTTGACGAGCGCTACCAAAGTAAAACTCATCAGTTAAAACTGTTTGTTGAGCTAAGTAAAGACCATCTCTTCTCAACCTTATTTGATGATTCTTCAAAAGAATATGTTGCTTTTGAAGCCTATCACTTTGAGGAAAATACCGATTGGAATTCAGCACAACGAAAATTTGAGCAAATATTTCTAAGCGATCAGTTTCAGCAAGCAAAAACAAGACAACTTAATATTTCTTCTTCATTATACACCTTGGTTCCTCAAGCGTTATTCGATGAAAATGAATTAATAAATTATTTGAGCTTTAACCATCCTATTGAAGACGAATCAACACTCAGGTTCTATTTCAATAAAATAGAAAGTATTGATGCAATTATTGTCTATGCCATTCCATTAGGATTGGAATTTTTAGCAAAAGCAAAACTTCCTCCTTTTCAGATTAACCATTTTGGATTACCCTTATTAGAAGCTATCGGACTTCAAAAAGTAAATAAAGATCAACTTCATGTGCACATTCAACAACATAGGTTTGATATTATTTACATGCCAGAGGGAAAACTAATTTTTTTTAATAGCTTTAACTATCAGAGTACAGAAGATTTTATCTATTATCTATTATACATTATGGAGCAACTTCAACTAGATAGAGAGACTACGAACCTTCAATTAATTGGAGAGATAGAAGAAAACTCCTCCATCTACAAAGTGCTATATACCTATATTAGATCTGTTGAGTTTATGAAACATCCTAAAGACATTCATTTTTCAGCTGTTTTAGCAGAGTTGCCTTCCCACTATTACTTTACACTATTCAATCAACACTTATGCGGATAGTCGGTGGAACACATAAAAGTAGAAGGTTCACTCCTCCCAAAGGCTTACCTGTAAGACCAACTACTGATTTCGCTAAGGAAGGTTTGTTCAATGTATTGAGAAACTACATAGATACAGAAAACGCAAGCGTTTTAGATTTGTGTGCAGGAACTGGAAACATGACTTTTGAGTTCGCCTCCAGAGGTGCTGCTAGTGTTTTAGCAGTAGACCAGCACTTAGCTTGTATCAAATTTATAAAGAAAGCTACAGTTCAACTTGGGTTTAAAGGTATTACTGTAATAAAAGCAGATGTGTTTAAATTTATTTCTAAATTAAATGGGAGCTACGACATCATTTTTGCAGACCCTCCTTATGGTTTAGAGGATACAAATAACTTACCTTCTACTATTTTTAGGAAAAACTTGTTAAATGAAAATGGTCTATTAATTGTAGAACACGGACGTGAAACTAACTTTGAAGATCATGAACATTTCTATTCCACAAGAAAGTTTGGAAATGTTAACTTTAGCTTTTTCGAGAAAATTAACTAAACTAAAAAATTGTGACTAAACATTGTTTCGTCTTACTAGTGCTCAACAAAATCAAATGAACACATGAAATGAGCCATAATAACTCTAAATACCACCTGAGATACTAAATGGCGAATTGCATCCGGACAATAAAAAAAATTTAATTTAAACAGATGAAAAAAATTGCCGTTTTCCCAGGATCTTTTGACCCAATTACCCTGGGTCATACTTCAATTATAAAAAGAGCCTTGCCTTTGTTCGATGAAATTATTGTTGCGATTGGGAACAATTCCTCGAAGAAATACATGTTCGACTTGAACAAAAGAAAGAAATGGATAGAAGATTGTTTTGCAAAAGAGACCAAAGTTTCAGTAGAAATATACCATGGACTAACGGTTGAGTTCTGCGAAAAGAAAGATGCTAAATTCATTTTAAGAGGGCTCAGGAATCAACTTGATTACGAATACGAGCATACCATTGCACAAATGAATCGAAAATTAAACGATGAAATAGAAACTATTTTTCTGTTCACAGCGTTAGAGTATGCTTCTATTAACTCTACCGTTGTTCGTGATATTGTGCGAAACGGTGGCGATGTAAATCAGTTTTTGCCAAAAGAAATCTCTATTTAAACATGAATAAACAGTCGATTTTTATCTCTCTTTTTATACTATGCTCATTTTTTACAAATGCCGCAGAAACAGTAATTCAGGGTAAAATTAAAGGGTTCGATCAAAAAACAATCAAAGTTGGTTTTTATAAAGATTACATAAGCTTCGACAAAGAATGGGCCTCTTCTGTTATTATTAAAAATGGTTCCTTCAAGCTTACAATTCCTGTAGAAGAAACAACACAGATCATTTTAAAAGTAGAAGATAAAGAAACTTCCTTTTTTGCCGAAGCAGGTAAAGTATACAACCTAGCACTCTCCTACGACGAAGAGGCCAATAGAGGTCAAGCTTTTAATAAGTATTTAAATCTCCGTTTCTCCTTCCCAAAAGCAACAGAGACGAATCAATTAATCAAAAAATTTAACAAATCCTATGAAGTATTTTTTGCTGATAATTATGCAAAAATGATGTATAAAGGGGCAATAAAAGAAACGCAAGAATTTATCAGCAAATGGGAAAATCATGACGACTTTTCAAGCAATAATTTTGTTTTAAACTATGTAAAATACTCTTTAGCAAACCTTGAACACATAAACGGCGGCTCCAAAGAAAAGTTAAAGCAACGATTTATTCTTGGACAAGATATTTTATACCGTCAAAAGGAGTACATGAACTTCTTTACTCAGTTTTATCAAAAAAGCTTTGATCAACTTACTCTTAGTGGAAAGAGCAAAGAAATGCTAAAAGCAATCATGTTTGAAGATGATCTCCAAAAAGCCCTAGACGAAATCAAAGTACTCAAAAACTTTCAGCGAGATGAATTGGCTGAACTTTATCTACTCAATGGATTATTTGAAGTCTATCATAAAAAAGTAATCAATCAAGAGAGCAGTAGGAGTTTCTTAAAACTGATTCAAAAAAAACTAAAGAAACAAGGTCTTGGACTCAAAGTTTATGACGCCTATCGACCACAGCGAGCTGTGAATCA
>JAESST010000434.1 GCA_016763995.1 Flavobacteriales bacterium
TAAAAATAATAAATGGTTTGTTGAATCGATCTACGGTTTCGTTGAGGAGTAAATAAATTTGATCAACTCCATATCCACCTACTCCATAGTTAAGTAAAAAATGGTTTTTTATAAAAGCTTTATCATGGTTAAGGTAATCCTCAAAACACTTTACAGAATCAATACACATGGCAAATGAATCTCCATAAAGTAAAATAGGCCTTTTGTTTTTAACACTATCTTGTTCGAAATGATCAAGTGATTTCCAATAAAATTTCCCTGTCCAACCTAGCAGGGGATGAGGGCTTTCAAAATTGATAGGTTTGCGGAAGAGGTAATTCAGTTTCCAATAGTTGTCGTTATAAAAGGCATCTTCCTCGTTTTTAATATGATCAGAATAGTATTCAGGCACTCTAAGTGAATCAAGGAGATTAGTATCACTAAACAAGATCGTCCTGAACAAAACCTCCGACAAAAAGAAAGTTCCAATTATAGAAAACATTACAATGGAAATATTAGTTAACCTCTTTCTCGTGCTCATAATTTGTGCATGAATTAATTATTTAATAAGAAATGAAGATATAAAATTTGAAGGACTCACTCCCCCCATCAAGATGCAGTTAATATTAATTTATGGGACATTAGAGTCTTATGATCAAATAATGCCAATTTGGCTCAAACTCTGTTTACCTGACTTGCTACTCATGTTTGAAAAGCATCTAAAAGTGTTTTGAAAATTTCAACCATTAGAAATTTATCAAACCATTTTTGACCGATCACCACGAGGCTTCATATAAAGCCTCGTTTTTACAAACGACATAAACAACTAATTATTAAGTAATTTCAAGAAAACAATTCCAACACCGTCCCGTATGGTTCACAAGAGGTTCTTTCTTGGATCACCAAAGCTCATCCAGTATGCCTCACTAGAGAATGCCCCCCTTCGCAATGCGAAGGGGTTTTCATTCTTCGACAAGCCTGTGTGCCGAATTACTTTTACGAAGCTTCAACGAAGTAAAGCAAGTAGGCTCACCTACGCCAAGCTAAAGCTCCATCTCCGAAGTTCTACGAAGGAGAAACTTTGGCGACACGTGGTCGGAGAAGCAAGGATTGCCTAAACAAAGTGGAGTCAATCCTGTCTCGATCACATTGAAAAAAGAAAAACTTAGGTCAATAAAATGAGGTGAGTCTTTCTTAGTTTGCAAAGTATTTGCATACTTCTTACTCTTTAAGCGCAATATGATGTTCAACTCTGAAGTATCTACCCAACAATTCTTTCACCTTCTCAATAAAATAACTTATTGCAATTTTCGTATTCATATAGTTCAAGATTAACATCTCCTTGCTGTTCACCTGGTTCCTCCATTTGTATGCTTTAGCTATGTTGACCCACTAAATCTAGTTTACTTTAATTCATTCAATTTGTTTATTATCAAAACCTTAAATAGGTTTATCATTTCTATAGTACAAGAATCATGGCTTATGCATTTAAACTTCGTGCAAATTTTATTCGTGTCTTATGCAGTAAATTGATTCATTAAACTTACTGTCCTATTTTTCTGAATATCGACACAGTGTTTCGGCCTTTTATTAGAAAAAAATCAACATACAAGTTGTTTCCACTTACCTATAAATTCCTTCTTTCTACGATGTGCTAGGGCTAATTCTTTACCATTGCTTAAAACAATTGTGCGAGTGTTTGATTTGAAACTGACAACTCGTTTCAAATTTACTATCAATGAGCGGTGTATTCTAAAGAAATAATTAGGCATATCTAGTTCCAATTTACTTAAAGAATCAGAAGACAGCAAAGAAGTATTATCATTATAATGAATATTGCTATAATGTTCATCGGCCTGAATAAACATAATATCTACATATGCTGAGAAGCGATAATTATGCCCATCCGAAATCAGAAGGGCTTCCTCTTCTTTTATTGATTGGGTATAAAAATTAGAAGAAAGTTGCTCACCTTGAGTGTCTAAAAAATGCTTACGACGATTTTGCTCAATATACCATTCCATGGCTTTGTCTAATGCTTTTTTTAAATCACTCGGACTAACAGGTTTAAGTAAATAGTCAACAGGGGAATGCTTAATAGCTTTTAAGGCATAATTCTCATAAGAACTCACAAAAATAGTTTTGAACGTAGGCTTAGGAAATGCTTTTAAAATATCAAAGCCATTACCGTCATTAAGAATGATGTCCATAAAAATTAAATCAGGTTGGTTGGCTTTTATTTTTGCTATACCCTCTTTTACTCCTTTAGCATGCCCAACCAGCTTTATATCTTGAGTAACTAGTGGTATCATGTATTTCAATACGTCAAAACTGTGCAGTTCGTCTTCAACTATAAGAACTTTCATGTGATAGATATCGATTTCAAAATTAATATTGAGTGGTCATACTTTATTCCCATAAACTAAATAGTATGTTAAGAGTATAGGAATAGTTTGAACCAATCTCATTTTTATTGGCTAGTTAAGTCATTCATTTGTCCTGTATTTCTATTTGGAAATATAATAGGCAATACGAGTATAATCTTTGTTCCTGAATGACTGCTTGGATAAATTTGCATTCCAATTTTTTCATCTTTCAAATCATTTTTCATTAACTGTAAACGATCTTGAATAATTTTCAAGCCCAGAGAAGTTGCTTGTTTATTTTGAAAAGGGTGTTTGTTTGCAAGCCATATTCCATTATCTGATACACTTACCTGAATTCTATCACGCTCTATTCGTGTATATTTAATATTTATATAGCCTCCATTATTCTTTCCTAAAAAGGCATGCTTAATTGCATTTTCAATCAAAGGTTGAACCATTAAAGAGGGAATATTAATGTCATTTATTTCATCTTTATAATCAATATGGTAGAAAAACTTGGAATCAAAACGAAGTTTTTCTAACTCTAGGTAAGCTTCAAGGAATTTTACCTCTTCAAGAATACTGCTAAATTGTTCTCTGGAAAAAGTCAAACTCGTGCGCATTAGAAGGGCAAATTTTCCAATATACTCACAAGCATTTAA
>JAESST010000435.1 GCA_016763995.1 Flavobacteriales bacterium
GGATATTGTCATTCACTGGCAGTAACTCAAGCCGTTCAATAATAGGCAGATTCTTCGTATTCTTACCCAGAGCTGCCATATTCAATATTCCGGCTAGATCGCCATAGAGATCAATCCTTAGGCTATCCTCGCCAGTCATCGGCGTAAGCACTACTTTATCAACCAATCCTCTCAAATGCTCTGATGCTTCGGGGCGCGCATCATCCTGATTCAAGACATTCGCCCACGTGATTCATCGCTTAGATGGTCGCTCGCGGAAATATATCTTTTGTTGGTAACAGGGGTCATGCTGAACTACCAATATATTTTTGCGCCGCAAAATGGTCTCGATCCAATGGAGTACAACAACGATATGCACGGAATAATCATGTCGAAGAAGTCTTACGCCATGATAATTGCAGAGAATTGGGCATATTGTGTGACGCACAATTTGCAGACGCTATGGCCAACAGAGTATTGGCTCGCGGTTTTGCATAAACGAAACTACGTAGACTATAGATTCAAGTACAAACAAATGGTGTGGGATTTTCTCTGGATACTTGAGAACAACCCTCTGAACAGCCCGTCCTACTTTGTCGATATCAACCCATACTTTAAAATCTGGCCAAATTTGGAGGAAGTCGATTATCGGAATAACCAATGGAAAGAGTTAGCAGAAAAAATAAAGACAGGAGAAGTCATATTTGAGGCAGGAAAATAGCCATTTTTAGAAATGGTATGTAAAATATCGTTTTTCACAATAAGGTCTGATTATAATCATTATTCATGGACAATAATTATTTTTCATGCAAAGATGCAGAACGATAACTTCTTAACCGAAATTCACGATAATGACTGTATATAACCAAAAATCAGGAAATATAAAGGTTTTTCATGCTTTCCCAGCGCTGGAAGAGGGGGAAACATATGCTGGTTATGCCGCACTAATTGCTGGGCATGAGCTACCTGTACCTGCGCCGGATACTCTTTGTGCAATAGGCACAAAACACAGAAAGGTCGAGAAAGGACGTTGGCACCTGTTTACGCCTCGCCATAAGCCCGAGGAAACGTTGCAAGGTCATCTTACTTTTGCACTCAAGTATGAAGGCCTTGATCTGGCGGTTCTCAACGCGTTGTTTGATGACATTGATCCACAGGAGGTTGCCAATATCGTCAGGGCAGAGCCAACAGGTGCCTATAGCCGGCGCATTTGGTTTTTATACGAATGGCTTACCGAAGCAACCCTCGAACTAGGCGATGCCCAGCAGGGGAATTTCGTTCCCCTGATTAATGACAGCTTGCAATACGCAGCAGCTCCCCGTGATTCCAAACGACACCGTGTTCGTAACAACTTGCCGGGTACGCGTGAGTTCTGTCCACTGATCAGACGAACTGAAAAGCTTGATCAATATATCGCCATGAACCTTTCACAGGCGGCGGTAGATCATATTGGCAAAACACATGCTGATTTACTGAGCCGCGCTGCGGCGTTCCTGTTACTCAAAGACTCCAAGGCGTCTTATACCATTGAAGGAGAAGCGCCGCCTCATAACCGTATTGAACGATGGGGGAAAATTATCGGTGAAGCTGGACAGCGCAAATTAGACGTTGATGAACTTGAGTATCTTCAATCGATAGTTATTGCGGATAGTCGCTTTATCATGCCCGGATTGCGTATTGAGGGTGGTTTTGTTGGCGACCATGACCGGACAACCGGAATGCCAATGCCTGTTCATATCTCGGCACGTCCACAGGATTTGGAAAGCCTTCTATCCGGCTTGATTGAAACATATCAGCTCCTTGGTAAGAGTGATTACAACGCAGTACTCATGGCTGCATTGATTGCCTTTGGCTTTGTTTTTATTCATCCATTTGAAGATGGCAATGGTCGTATTCATCGCTACCTTTTTCATCATGTTTTGGCAGAAAAGGGATTTGTTCCCAAAGGTTTGGTCTTTCCAGTATCCGCTGTTATTCTGGAACGCATTGATGATTACAGGCAAACGCTGGAACATTTTTCAAAACCGAGACTTGATTTGATTAGGTGGCGGCCTACTGAGAAAAATAATGTGGAAGTTTTGAATGAGACTATCGGTCTGTATCGCTATTTTGATGCAACAAAACAGGCAGAGTTTTTCTTTGAATGTGTCGAAGAGACGGTTAATAAAACGCTGCCTGAGGAAGTTGATTATCTTACGAAATACGATCTTTTGAACGACTTCATTAAGAACTATATTGATATGCCGGACAAGCTGGTTGATTTGCTGATTAGGTTCCTGAACCAGAATAATGGTCAATTATCAAAACGTGCACGCGGGAAAGAATTTCATGCTATGACAGATAAAGAAGTACAGGCTATCGAGAATAAATACGATGAAATATTTCATCGTGGTGAATAGTCGTACTCATTGGAGTAGGCCGGAATTCTGGACGCGCTCCCGAAGCTCTTCCAGAGTAGGGATATCCTTTGGTGATTCACATGTCACGATCTGGTCAAGAATGAATTCCCATACGATTGCTGCGCGTTGCTTTTCAAAATCATAGGAATACTGCACGTAGACTTCACCTGTAACATCTCTATCCCCATCACTGTGATTGAGCATGAGCCGCGCGTAGAGTTTTGGTAGGCCAACGGCAGTGATCCATGTCGCACCAGTTCGGCGCAAATCATGCGGGCAAAAGTCTTCAATCGTGAGTGCCTTCCTACTTCGACGTACGTTGCTTGTGGCATAGCAGATTTGCCCAAGGGTGATAAATTGGCGTTGGGGGTTTTAGGCGCGGATTGTACTCGCGTCGCGCCGAACACATAGTCAGATGCACATGTAAAAGGCGCTATTTCGTCGATTAGTTTCAACGCATACTTATTGAGCGGTACGCGGTGCATAGTACCGCTTTTCGTTTCATGCCTTTCCATCTGCCAAACTTTTTCATCCGGCTTGAGCGCGCTATAACGCATGTTTCGTACTTCAATGCCACGTTGCATTGTGGCGAGCATGAATTTTAGTGCTTTTGTTGTCACAGGCGGCGTACCAAGCATTTCAATCCTGTTCCAGAATAGCCATATTTCTTGAAAATTGAGAATGCGGCTACGTTTTCCGGTTATCCCTAAAGGTTCTATATCGTTTACCGGATTTCTGGTTACATGGCCTTTTTTCAGAGCTAGATTGAACAAACGCCTTGTGCAAGCAATCGCATGCTTTGCCGCAACTTTTCCATTTCGCTTTGCTCTTCGTCTACCTGTTGCTCGCTCAATTATTTTGTGTTGTATTTGCTCGATATCATCAACAGAAACGTCATCCATGAATTTGTCGCCAATTACAGGCCAGATATCCTGTCTGAAATATCGCTCTTCTTCGTCGATGAAAGTTTTGCCTTTTAATCGTCCCAAATTAATATAGGCGTCGGTAAATTCTTTTACAGTGAGTTTCCCCTGCTGCTTAGACTTTTCGTCTTTTTTTTCTTGAACTGGATCACGTCCATATTTCCTTTTATAAGGGCTTCTCTCATCCATCTTATCGCCGCCACAGATTCATTCAGAGCTTTGATGATTTCCTTGGATACGGGCAGGGAACCGGAATTGGCAGCTCTAGCAAGCTGGTTGATATTGCTGGCTATGCGGGATTTACCCAGAGCGCCCAAGAGCTTTGCAAGTTGTTTGTGATCTTGACTTGCCGTTTCACCGCGAGTGCGCTTCTTTGGCATTTCGGGCATGTCTTCCTTGAATATAGCCACCTTATATATGCAGCCAGCGAACGGCCTGCGGCGGCCAGTTCAAGGGATTTGCGCTCGTCATCGCTAAAGCGCATTGAGAAGGGCGCGGGATACTTCTGGTCTGATCTGTTGTTATTTTTACGCATTTCATCGCCCTCCACTTGTCGTGAAGGCCGAAGTGCGGGTATAAATCGCGCCGATTGAAGCGTGAACTCCCTCGACTTGGCTTGATGATAGTAGCGCGCTTACAGTGGGAGCTTGCTTTGATGCGATATCAAACGCGTTAATCAATAAGCTAGATAGCGTTGGCAACCAGCCCCCGCTACCAATTGAACAGACAATCTGTAGATAGCGCTGTCATTGGCGGCGCTATCTACAGACCATTTTTCGTTTTCAGTTGTTTTTTTAGCGTTACCCTCTGATGCAACTTTTAGGATGCCAGCTAGATCCGATTTGTAGGGTTTTCTTGTTTGCTTTAGGCACCCAAGTTTTTCGATTAAACCCCGTATAAGTTCTTTTCTCTCGCCAATTCGCTTGTGTGTTTAGCGTATCGCACAATGCTTTCACCTCCGCATGATAGTGATGAGCCATATAGGGTGAATGAATGGTTTGGGTTCTTTTTTATTAGGCGCGCCAACTTTAATCGCCTTATCCCAAACGATAGAGAGTAAACGAAAAGCCTATTACGATGCATTGGAGCATAACAATAAGAATAATGAGATGACAGACTGGCTCATCTATTTTTCTAAAACCATCTTGAAGGCACACAACTATTTACTGATGATTGTCGTTTCTTTCAGAGATATTTCTTTGGAAAATACGTTTATCACTTTCTTTAAAAATCCATTGATCCAAATAATTTTTTGTCCCATTTACTGAATATTCAGAAAAATATAATTCTGCAAAGCTTGCCATCTTCCACCTTTAATTATTTTATGTGAGTATCATGCTTTTGTATTAATCAAGGGCACCTCAACTAATCTTGCCAAAAATTCAGTAAAAGGAATAATATTCTGATTAACGCTGGCCTCTTCTAAAGCTGCCATATATTCAGCTCGTTGTTCCACCGGAACAACCATCCATGAATACCCGCCGCTTGCCAGCATGAC
>JAESST010000436.1 GCA_016763995.1 Flavobacteriales bacterium
TAAATAAAGGGAAAACCTATCCTGCTAAATACGATAGAAGACATGACCTTTCCATTGTTACAAGCTACGACCTCAGCAAAAGAATTACTGTTGGAGCTGTTTGGGTCTACTCTTCTGGAGCTCAATTTACACCTCAAATTGGTCAATATTTTGTTCCGAACCAATCGTTAACAGGCGTTGATCGAATTCCAATTTATTCCGATAGAAATGCAGTTAGTTTAAGCTCTTCTCATCGCTTAGATATAAACTTTACCATACGACCGAAAAAAGAAAAGAGATGGTATGGCGAATGGCAAATAGGTTGTTATAACCTATACAATAGAGCGACCCCTTATCGGGTAAATATTGAAATTCGTGAAACACAAACAGCCACAGGCACTGAAATTTCGCAAGGCTATGAACAACCCGGCTTATTTGGTTTCATCCCTTATTTTACCTATAATTTTAAATTCAAATGATGCGTCTTAAAAATTACACATGGCTACTAGTACTGTTAGCCAACTTCGTTGCTTGCACACCCGAGCCCATAGATATTGACCTACCTCAAGCGGATCCAAAACTTGTAGTCTATTCACAGGCATTACCTAATCAAGCATTAATTGTTACTTTATCGAAAAGTTTTTCAGCACTTTCTAGCCCAAATGAAAACAATATAGATTCTACTCAACAAGATTCAATCAACAACCTATTCTTGAATCAGTTCTTAGTAGACAACGCCATTATTACTATACAAGGGGCAGATTATAATGACACCCTTCTTCGTGTTACTAAAGGTGTATTTGTGGCTCCACTTTTCCCCTTTACTCCCGGTAATTCGTATCAGCTAAATGCTCATGATCCAGTAACAGGGTTTTCAGTTTCTTCTAATGCGACCACACTTCCAATCGTTGGTTTTGATACCATATCAGCAAAGAGAGGAAGCGGAGAAGACTCTCTGGAGATCACTTTAAACTATAAAGTAAACGACCCTGTTGGAGAAAATTATTACTTGGTAAATGTCTACACCGATTCCATTCCACAAAATAACTTTTTCAGCTTTGATAGCAATTCTGAGGGCAATTCCATTTCGTTTAGCGATAGGGAGTTTGCTCAAGGAAAAGTAGAACGTGAAGATAAATTCCAAGTAACAAACACCGATACTCTAGTAGTCAGTATTACCAACATTAGCAAAGAATATTTTGACTTTTTAGAGGCTAGAAAAAGAAGTGGAAATAGTTTCCTAAGTGAACCAATTGAATACCCTTCCAACATTATTAATGGCTTGGGTTATTTTAATTTACATGCCCCTTCGGCTAGTGTGATAGAAATTAAATAAAATATGCTACAGATCATTCGTACAAATGCAAAACATCCTGATTTTACTTTACTCGTAAAACAGTTAGATTCACTTTTAGCTATTCGAGATGGGAAAGACCATGATTTTTACCAACAGTTTAATGGCTTAGAGGATATACAATATGTACTGATTGCTTACCTAGATCAAATACCCGTAGCATGTGGAGCCATTAAACCATACGATGAAGAACGAGTGGAAATTAAACGCATGTTCACCTCTTTAAAATTTAGGAAACAAGGCATTGCAAAGGACGTTTTACTCGCATTGGAAGAGTGGACGGTAGAACTTTCTTTTCAAAAATGCATTCTAGAAACTGGCACAAAACTACCTGAAGCAGTGGCTTTATATTACAAATGTGGATATCAAAGTATTTCCAATTATGGCCAATATGAAGGGATTGAAACAAGCGTTTGCTTTGAAAAGAATTTAATCTCTATTCTTAAATAGAAGAAATAGTTCTTTCCTAACTAAAAGCATTTCATACCTTTATTTTCATTTTCACTCCAATAGAACTCCTATGAAAATAATTGCCCAAATCATTACTTATAGCCTGTTCTCCCATTTTTCGTATTGCCAAAAAACTGATGGCAAAGAATCTCTAAATTTGGGATTTGAAACTATTGAAAACAGTAAAGCAGTTGGATGGGACAATTTTGGAAACGATGGATATACGATCTCTCTAGATCCAAATACGGTTAAAAATGGGAAGCATTCTGCTTATATCGCTTCTGATGCTGAAGGCTCTGGATTTAAAGCCTGGGGATTTACCCTCCCTGAAAATTATGCCGGCAAAAAAATTACACTTACAGGTTATATTAAAACAGAAGGAATAAGCGATGGCTATGCAGGTTTATGGATGCGAATTGATCCAAGAGTAGCTTTTGATAATATGAACAACAGAGGAATTAAAGGGACAACCGACTGGCAGAAATATGAGGTGACTCTAAAAATGGATCCTGAGAAAACAACTCAACTTGTTATTGGAGGCTTGTTGGTTGGAAAAGGTAAAATGTGGCTGGATGACCTTTCTATTACTATTGACAAAAAAGACATTAGCAAGGCAAAAATTCATAAAGGAAAAAGCTATCCAGCCGACTCGGATAAAGAATTCGATCAAGGGTCAAACATCACGCATATTCCCTCTAGTCAACACAATTTAGAAAGCCTAAAGGCATTAGGCTTAATTTGGGGGTTCACTAAATATTACCATCCGGCTGTTGCCCAAGGAGATCACAATATCGACTTTGAACTCTTCCGTGTATTACCCAAAATACTAGCTACTAAATCATCAATCCAAAGAGATGCTGTTTTGGTCAACTGGATAAAGAGTCTTGGCAATATTTCTCCTGGCGACTCTAAGGATGAACTGGATTCTACCGAAATAAAATTTAGACCAGACCTAGATTGGATTGAAAACTCAAATTTTTCTGCCGAGCTTAAAAGTCTGCTATTAAATTTAAAGGATGCTAAAAGAAGTGAGGAGCATTATTACATTGCATTAGAGCCATCTGTTGGCAATCCGAACTTCAAACATGAAAAGGCTTATCAAGCTATGCCTTATCCTGATGCTGGCTTTCGATTATTAGCCTTATATCGATATTGGAACATAATTCAGTATTACTTCCCTTACAAAAACTTAATAAAAGAGGATTGGAAAGATGTGTTAGAAACATTTATTCCCAAGTTAATAGCAGCAGAAAACGAAACCAAATATCACTTGAGAATGTTGGAATTGATTGCCAGTATTCATGATTCTCATGCAGGCCTTAGAACACAAGCCATGTTCCGACACTTTGGAGAAAAATTTGCTGCAACAGAATTTACCTTCATAGAAAACAAAGCTGTTTTAACCGGCTTTTATAATGACAGTTTAGGAGCGCTAACGGGGCTTCAAATTGGAGACGTTTTACTGAGTATAAACGAAGAAAAAGTCGATGATTTCGTGAAAAGGAGATTGGTACACATTCCTGCATCCAACTATCCTACACAGTTGAGAAATATGTCTGCTAATCTAGTGCGCACCAACAATGCTACTCTTGACATTCAATATGAAAGAAATGGAAAAGTAGAGAGCACAATACTGAATACTTATTCTAAAAATCAAGTCAATATTTATAAGCGATTCTCAGTAATTACAGAAAGCTATAAAGACATCTCAGAAAACATTGCCTACATCAACAACGGCTCCCTGAAAAGGGATGAAATTTCAGAAATTCAGAAAAAAATTAAAGGAAAGAAAGGACTCATTATAGATATTCGAAATTACCCTTCCGACTTCCCCATTTATCAATTGAGTAAAATACTAGCTCCTTCTAAAGAAGCTTTTGTAAAATTCTCCAAGGGAAATATTCAGACGCCTGGCCTATTTACCTATACCAAACCCTTGTATGCAGGGTCTAAAAACAAAGGGCATTTTAAAGGGCAGATTGTGCTGTTGATCAATGAAGTTAGTCAAAGCTCAGCTGAATTTCATTCCATGGCTTATCAAACTATTCCCAATTCAATTGTTATAGGATCTACTACTGCGGGCGCTGACGGTAATATTTCTTCCATCATATTACCTGGAGGATTAAAATCTGTAATTAGTGGAATTGGAGTATATTACCCAGATGGCAAGGAAACGCAACGTATTGGAATTGTTCCTGATATTGAAGTAAAACCTAGCATACAAGGAATAAATGAGGGCAGAGATGAGCTGCTTGAAAAAGCAATTGAATTAATAAACAAGGGCTAATCTCCTCTAGTGTATTCAATTTATAATTATCAAGAGTATTCAATACAATAATTTGACCCCGATGTATAGTTTTTCACAATAGTTTTTGATAAAAAAAATAGAAGTTGTAGTTAATACTTCTCCTTTTCAACTAAATTGCAGATCATATAAAAAAACAATTTACCATGAAAAAATTTGAAGAATTACAAGAATTATTGAACTCTCTAGAAGGAGATTTCGAAAAGTTTTATGACAAAGAAAATGCTGCCGCAGGAACAAGAGTAAGAAAAGGAATGCAAGATTTGAAAAACCTTTCACAGGATATCAGACTTGAGGTTCAAAAAATAAAAAACGCTAGCTAATAGCCATAATATAAGAAGGGAGTCAAGTTTGACTCCCTTCTTAATTATTGTCATATTTCGCTTCGTACTTCTTCCAAAGCTTGATTTGCGGGTTGGTTAATTCTATTTGCTTTCCTTGAATATAAGCCAATGAAACTTGATTAGTTCTCATATCTAAGGCGTCTCCTTCAGAAACAAAAAGCGTTGCCCACTTTCCTTCTTCAATACTGCCTACCTGATCATCAATCCCTAAAATTTTCGCAGTATTTAAGGTAATCATTGATAGTGCAGCTTCTTTTTCTACACCATAAGCAGCAGCAGTTCCTGCATAAAAAGGAAGATTTCGAGTTCCCATAGCTTCCATGTCTCCAGA
>JAESST010000437.1 GCA_016763995.1 Flavobacteriales bacterium
TTCTTTTTTGAGCCCACCTCCATACCATAGGTATGAGTCTACATTTTGACCTAATAGTGTTACTTCTTTATAACCTCTTTCCGCCAGATCTCTTACCTCTTCTAAGATGGTTTCAGGCTTCCTACTTCTCTCTCTGCCGCGTGTGAACGGAACAACACAAAAAGTGCACATATTATCACATCCACGTGTAATAGATACAAATGCAGTGACTCCGTTTCCGCCTAATCTAACTGGAGATATGTCTCCATATGTTTCTTCTTTAGAGAGAATTACGTTAACGGCTTTTCTCCCGTCGTCAACCTCATTCACTAAATTCGGTAAATCACGATAGGCATCAGGACCGACGACAAGGTCAACTAATTTTTCTTCTTCTAAAAATTTCGCCTTCAAGCGTTCAGCCATGCAGCCTAACACGCCGATAATCATTCCTGGCTTTTGTTTTTTTATTTTATTAAACCCTTCTAACCTTTTTCTGACGGTTTGTTCGGCTTTCTCGCGAATAGAGCATGTATTTACAAGAACGATATTAGCATCATGAATAAGTTTAGTGGTTTCATATCCTTCTTTCTCTAAAATTGACGCGACAATTTCACTATCAGAAAAATTCATCTGACAGCCATAGCTCTCAATGTATACTTTTCTACCGTTAGCATTTGCATTTGACTTTCCAACCAATACTTCTCCTTGTTTGGATTCGTCAATTAGCTTTTCTTTTGTTTCTAACATCTAATGAATAAAATTTGAAGAACGAAATTAGGGATTTTGAATTATTGATGACAAAATGACATGAAGTAAGTTGGCTTATTTATGATTTTTTATATTATACATATAATATAGTAAGCAAATCTAAAAATTTAAAAATGAATGTTTGAACACTAAATAATTAATGATTCTCTTTGCGAACTGATTGTGTGAAGAAATACAACAAAAATATATACATTAAAATTATGTCTAAGAATCTAGTTATTGTTGAGTCACCTGCAAAGGCAAAGACTATTGAAGGGTTTCTCGGAGAGGGATTTATAGTGAAGTCTAGTTTCGGTCATATTAGAGATTTACCTGGGAAAAATATCTCAATAGATATCGAAAATAACTTCGAACCTCAGTATGTTATTTCTGACGATAAGAAGAAAGTTGTTGCGGAATTGAAGAAATTAGCAAAGGCATCAGATGTAGTTTGGTTGGCGACGGATGAGGATCGTGAGGGAGAGGCAATTTCATGGCATTTAGAAGAAGCCTTAGGTTTAAAAAACAAAGAGACTAAAAGAATAGTTTTCTCGGAAATAACAAAGGCTGCAATTACTGCAGCTATTAAAAACCCGAGAACTGTTAATAAAGATTTGGTAGATGCACAACAGGCAAGAAGGGTTTTAGATAGGCTAGTGGGGTATGAATTGTCTCCAGTACTATGGAAAAAAGTAAAGCCATCTCTTTCTGCAGGAAGAGTACAATCTGTTACTGTAAGATTAGTGGTAGAGAGAGAGAGAGAAATTACAAATTTTAAAGTAACAGACTTTTTTAGAGTAGTTGGACTTTTTCAATTAGAAAAGGGCAGAGGCTTTAAAGCTGAGGTTAGTTCTAGGTTTAAAGATTATGAATCAGCAAAGAAATTTTTACAAGAGTGTGAGAAATCTAATTTTTCTGTAAAAGATTTAGTGAAAAAGCCAGCTACTAAGTCACCTGCTGCACCTTTTACAACATCAACCTTGCAACAAGAAGCAAGTAGGAAACTTGGGTTTTCGGTAGCACAAACGATGTTAGTAGCACAAAAACTATACGAAGCAGGTAAGGTTACCTACATGAGAACCGATTCTGTGAATTTATCTGATACAGCTGTTAATGGTTCAGCAGAATATATAACTAAAAATTATGGGAAGGAATATTCTAACCCTAAGAAATACAATACAAAATCTAAAGGAGCACAAGAGGCTCACGAGGCAATTCGTCCTACAAATTTGGGTTTAGATTCATTGGGTGGCTCAACTCAAGAGGGTCGTTTATACGAATTGATTTGGAAGCGTACTACAGCCTCTCAAATGTCAAATGCTAAAATTGAAAGAACTACCGCTACAATTAATGTTTCTGAGTCAACAACTGATTTTACCGCAAAAGGTGAAATATTACAATTTGAAGGTTTTCTTAAAGTTTATTTGGAAGGAAATGACGACGAGGAAGATGATAAAGAACAAGAAGGGATGTTGCCTGCAATGAGCAAAGGAGAGAAGGTAAACATGAATGAAATTGTTTCGACTCAACGTTTCACAAAGCACCCAGCTCGATACCAGGAAGCTAGTTTGGTAAAGAAATTGGAAGAATTAGGTATCGGTCGACCATCTACTTATGCACCAACTATTTCTACAATTCAAAAAAGAGGCTATGTTGTAAAAGAAGAAAGAGATGGAATGGAGCGTAAGTATGAGGTGCTAACGTTGGATACAAAAGGAATTATAGAGGCAACTCAAACAGAGCGAACAGGAGCGGAGAAAAATAAGCTGTTTCCAACGGATACGGGAATTGTAGTAACAGATTTTTTAACTGAAAATTTTAAAAATATCATGGATTACAGCTTTACAGCAGATGTTGAAAAGCAATTCGATGATATTGCAGATGGGCAATTGAAGTGGAATAAAATGATTGAAACGTTTTATAATCCATTCCATAAGACAGTAGAGCATACTTTAGAGCACGCGGAAAGAGCAAAAGGAGAACGATTGTTAGGAGATGACCCTGCTACAGGTAAACCAGTGTATGCTAGAATAGGTCGTTATGGAGCAATGGTTCAGATTGGTCATGTAGATGATGAAGAGAAGCCAAAATTTGCTTCACTCTTAAAAAATCAGAGCATTGAAACAATAACTTACGAGGAAGCAATGGAGCTGTTTAAGCTTCCAAGAGAAATTGGAGAATACGAAGACAAGCTAGTGACTGCAGCAATTGGTCGATTTGGACCTTATTTGAAATGGAATAGCTTATTCATTTCTTTAAAGAAAGCTGAAGGAGATGATCCTTTTACGGTAGAGATGGACAGAGCTGCAGTTTTAATTGAAGCTAAAAAAGAACAAGAAGCAAACAAATACATCAAAGTATTTGAAGAGGATAAAAACATTCAAGTGTTAAATGGCAGATGGGGGCCATATATTAAGTTCGGAAAGAAAAATGTAAAAATTCCGAAAGATTTGATTCCACAGGATCTGACTTTAGAAGACTGTAAAAGAATTGCAGCTGAGGCTCCTGCAAAGAAGAGAGTAGTCAGAAAACCAAAAGCCAAAACAACCATCAAAAAAGGGAAATAAATGCCAATCTTCGATTATTTTCAAAAAGTTGATGTTTCAAAAATTACTAGATTCAACAATTTGTCTGATAGTCAAATTGGGAAACTAATTGATTTAGAGCCAAATTCATTAGAAGGATTAGATCTTGTTTTTTTCGACATAGAAGAAGAAAGGGGATCATTGAACAATGAAGGTTGCTCAAAAGGCGCCTATGAAGTAAGATCTTATTTGTATCAGCTTTTTCAAGGGAATAGTTTTTTGAAAATGGCAGACTTAGGTACTATTAAACCTGGCGAAAGCATAACAGATACTTATTTTGCTGTTAAAGACAGTATCTCCACTCTGTTGAGAAAAGGTATACTACCTGTTTTTCTAGGGGGTAGTCAGGATCTTGTTTATGCAAATTACTTGGCGTACACTGAGCAAGAGCAAACGGTCAATTTAGTTAGTATTGATGCTAAGTTTGCTTTAGGTAGAACTGATGATGTTATCAATGATTCAAACTACTTTAGTAAGATTATATTACAACAACCTAACGTGCTTTTTAACTTCTCAAATCTTGGCTATCAAACATACTTGATAGATCAAGCAGAATTAAAACTACTAGAAGAGTTGTTTTTTGATAGTCACCGATTAGGAGAACTAAAAGATGACATTCGCGTAGCAGAGCCAATTATTAGGAATGCTGATTTTGTAAATTTTAGTTTAAATTCTATTGCTCAACCTTACGCTCCAGCGAATAAAAATACATCTCCAAACGGGTTGAATGGCGAGCAGGCTTGCCAATTAAGTCGTTATGCAGGGATGAGCGACAAATTGAGTGCTTTTGGGATATACGACTTTAATCCAACGATATTTGATCATGGACAAACTGCTCATCTAATCGCTCAGGTAATTTGGTGCTTTATTGATGGCTTCTATAATCGTAAAGGAGATTTTCCTGCTTGCAACAAAAAGGAGTACGTTAAATATACCGTAAACCTTGAAGAATCAAATCAAGAGTTGATTTTTTATAAGAGTCCAAAATCTGACAGGTGGTGGATGAATGTTCCTTATCACGCCAATTTTCAAAAGAAGTATGAAAGGCACATGATGCTTCCTTGTGACTATCAAGACTATTTAACAGCGACAGAAAATGAAATCCCTGAAAGATGGTTTCAAACTTTTCAGAAATTGAAATGATTAGTTTGTCGATAATTCTATACAAATTCGTCTAAAAACGAAGTGCCTAAACTAAAATTTCAGTACCTTAGGCGACTAAAACTAACCAGAATTAAGGATTAATTTCATAAAATTACTCTATGAAGAATATTTTACTTGTTGTTGTTTGTGCGTTTAGTATATTTAAAATCAGCGCACAGCAGGACCCTCAGTTTACTCAAAATATGTTCAATAGGCTTGCTGTTAATCCTGCTTATGCCGGAGCTAAGGAGTCTTTTTGTGCAACATTAATTTCTAGACAACAATGGTTGGGCTTTGAGGGAAATCCAAAGACAAATTTATTTAGTGCGGATTATGGATTTAAAATTCAAGGTAGGCATCAAGTTGGAGCTGGGTTAACTTTTATTCAGGATGAAATTGGGCCAATTCAATCGTTAAACGCCAAGCTTTCTATGGCATATCATTATAGAATTGCACAAGGAGTATTAGCAGGGGGACTTGAAGTAGGTATATTCAACCAATCAATTAATGGGAAATGGAGAACATCTGAAGGTAATTTTGATGGAACAGAAGATCCAAAAATCCCTAATTCTGAAGCGGGAGCAACGGCTTTAGATATTGGGGCAGGACTTTATTATTACACTAAAGAGCTATATGTTGGAATTTCCTCGACACACTTAAATCAACCTGAAATTTCTGACAAACCGGATGCAACGTCTTCATTAACATTCCAGCAGGTACGCCATTATTATGTTATGGGAGGGTACAATTACTTAACTGCAGCAGGAGGTAGAGACTTAGAGCTTCAGCCATCGATATTCGCAAAAACGGATGCGGTATCTACACAAGTAGATGTCAATTTTAATGCAAAATACAATAATTTGATATGGGCAGGCGTTTCTTACCGTGTTCAAGATGCTGTCTCTCTTTTGGCAGGTATAGATCTTGGAGGACTTAAGCTAGGAAGCCAACTAGATAACATTAGAGTCGGTTTTGCATATGATTATAATGTCTCAGATTTGAGTAGCTATAATAACGGGAGTATAGAGTTTATGTTAAACTACTGTTATAAGTTCATTAAGAACGAAAAGTTAGAGCGGTACAAGAGTGTGAGATTTTTATAAAAAATGCATTGTTGAAAAATTAGAAAAAAAAATAAGTATACTTGCAAATTCCAAATTAAGCTTCAGTTATGCAATTGACGCTTTTAAAACGAAAGGCCATGAAAAAATTGACCTATATATTATTGATATTGACTACTGTTATCTCTTCATGTAATGTAGATAACGGAGAACTAATTGGTGTACAAGGAAGAGAAGACTGGTATCAGCCTGTTCCTTATGGTATGCTATTAATTCCTCAAGGTAGTTATACTATGGGGAATACTGATCAGGATGTTCCTGGAGCTAGACAATCTAAAACAAAGGTTGTTTCTGTAGCTGCGTTCTACATGGATCAGACTGAGATTACCAATAACGAATACAGACAATTTGTATATTGGGTAAGAGATAGTATTGCGAGAAAAATTCTAGCTGAAGAGGTAGATGAGGAGTTGTATTCGAATACAGTTAATTATTATGGAGAGGATATAGACCCTCCGACTATTAATTGGTATGCTAAAATGAATTGGAATGGTGAGGAAGAGCGTGAAGCATTAGAAGTGATGTTTTTGCCTGACTACGAAAGATTTTATAGTAGAAAGGAAATCGACACAAGAAAATTAATGTTTGAATACTCTTGGATTGATTATAGAACGGCTGCTTCAAGGTTTAGTAGAGAGCAAGGTCAAATCGACCGATCTGTATTTATTAAGAAAGACATCATTAATGTTTATCCTGATACATTGGCTTGGGTACATGATTTTACTTATGCTTACAATGAGCCACTAACTAATATGTACTTCTGGCATCCTTCTTATGACGATTATCCATTGGTGGGTGTGTCTTGGAAGCAAGCTCGTGCGTTTTCAATATGGAGAACAGAATTGTTAAATAACTACTTAAGAGCAGGTGGTTTCAGTACAGTGCAACACTTTAGACTTCCAACAGAATCTGAGTGGGAATGGGCCGCAAGAGGTGGTTTAGATAATAATCAATATCCTTGGGGCGGGCCCTACATTAGAAATACTGCAGGGTGTTTCTTAGGAAACTTTAAACCTTTAAGAGGAAATTATGTGGATGATGGAGGCTTAACATCTGTTAAAGTGTTTTCTTACAACCCTAATGATTACGGATTATTTTGTATGGCAGGAAATGTTGCGGAATGGACTAGCAACGCTTTTGATGAAGCGGCTTATGATTTTGCTCATGACTTAAACATGGACTATTCTTACGAAGCAAAGGAATCTGATCCACCATCATTGAAAAGAAAAGTAATTAGAGGGGGGTCATGGAAAGATGTATCTTACTTCTTACACAATGGTACAAGAACTTTTGAATATCAAGATACCTCTAAGTGTTACATAGGCTTTAGAAATGTAATGTCTTATCTTGGTAGACCAGAAAATAACGAGGAATTATAATTTAGTATTAATCAATTACCAATAATAAAATAACATAATTAATTAAGATGGGAGTAGTAGAGTTTTTATTTGAGACAAAGAAAGGAAAGAAGATAATGGGTCTTCTATATGGTATGGGAGCAGCTGTTGTAATTATAGGAGCGCTGTTTAAAATTGAACACTGGTCAGGAGCTTCTGAAATGTTAATTCTTGGATTAAGTGTAGAGGCATTAATTTTTGCAGTATCAGCCTTTGAACCTCCTCATAGCGAGGTAGATTGGACTTTAGCTTACCCTGAATTAGCAGGTATTGAAGATGATGAATTAACTGCAATTTCTAAAAGAAAAGGTGGATCTGCTTCTCAAGAGTTAGATCAAATGTTAGAAGATGCTAAAATTGGACCTGAATTAATAGAGAGCTTAGGAACAGGATTTAGAAATTTAGCAGATCATACTTCTCATTTAAATAATATATCTGATGTTTCTGTTGCCACAAATGAATTTGTTGGAAACATCAAAGAAGCATCTGATAAAATGAGTGGACTTTCTGACTCTTATGAAGCTGCATCTGAAACATTAACTGGATTGACTGTTTCTTCTGAAGACAGCGGTGCATACGCTGATAGTTTAAAAGGAGTAAGTGCAAAGCTAAGTGAGTTGAATAATGTATACGAATTGCAATTAAAGTCAGCATCACAACACATGGAAGCAAGTAACGAAGCATTTGCTGGAATGGAAACTTTGATGAATAATCTACAAGGCTCTATTGAAGGTACAGAAAGGTATAAAACAAATATTTCTGAACTAGCTAAGAACTTAAGTTCGTTAAATAAAGTTTATGGCAATATGTTAACAGCTATGAACCCAGGCGGACAAAACGTTTAATAATCATTTTCAATAACTGACTTAATATACAACGATAATGGCAGGAGGCAAGTTACCACCACGACAGAAAATGATTGGTATGATGTATTTAGTACTCACCGCTTTGTTAGCGATGAACGTATCTAAAGATATACTAAATGCATTTGTAACAGTAAACGATGGTTTGGAAAAAACCAAACATAATTTTAAGGAAAAGAATGCTGATCAGTATAGTGATTTCGCAAAATCGAATTCGGAGAATCCTGTAAAAACAGGTCCTTATTATAAAAAAGCACTAAGTATTAAAAAGATTGCTGATGAAATAGTCTCACACATTGATAATATTAAGGTTGAGATTATCGTAGGGATTGAGCCTGATATTACAAGGGAATCTGCAATTGGTAAAAACCAATTTGGGGAGGATACAATTGTTAATCTTAAACATGTTAAAGTAAAAGATAACTATTTGTTTTCCACTAACCTTTTGGTTGGAGGAGATCCTGTTAATCCAAAAACTGGTGAATTATCGGCAATGGAATTAAAGGGTAAATTAGAATTTTTTAGAGATGCTGCAAAAAAATTGGTTACTCCAAAAGGAGCGATTGATGTTTCATTAGATGAGACCTTCACTTTTAATTCTGCGGCAAATGCAGCAGGAGTAGTTGAGAACTGGCCATCGTACAATTTTCACGGTGTTCCAGCAGCAGCAACTATAACTTTATTAACTAAAATGCAAACGGATGTCAGAAATGCAGAATCTGATGTAATTAAGTATTTATATAGTTCTGTAGACGCAGCATCTTATAAATTTACGGGTCTTGATGCGGCTGTTATACCTGAGTCTAATTACATTATCAGAGGAGATAGTTTTAGAGCTCAGGTTTTCCTAGCTGCTTTTGATACAACCATGAAACCGATTATAAAGTTAGGGACGCGATATGATACTTCAACTTATGCTATCGGCGGAGACACTGTAGGTGTAGAAATAGTAAACGGAAAGGGTTATATCAAGATTCCTACTAACTCTTTGGGTCTGAAGGAATATAAAGGTGTAATTGACTTTAAGGGACCAGCAGGAGAAATTGAACATTATCCATATAGTATTGCATACCAAGTGGCTGCGCCTAGTACTACTATTTCTGCAACAGCTATGAATGTATTCTATATTGGAGTTCCAAATCCAGTTGATATTTCTGCTTCAGGTGTAGCAAAAGATAAAGTAACAGCTTCCATTAGTAATGGTACAATCTCAAAGAAAGGTGAGGGATGGGTCGTTAATGTAAGAAAGCCTGGTAAAGCTACAATAAGTGTTAATGCAGAAGTTGATGGAGCAAGAAAAACGATGGGTTCTATGGAATTCAGGGTTAAAAAGATTCCAACTCCTATTGCAGAAATTGGAGGTAAATCTTCTGGAGCTATACCTAAAGGAAAATTGGCCTCTACAGCTGGTATTATTGCAAAAATGGAGAGCTTTGAGTTCGATGTACGTGTAACTGTTGCTTCTTTTAAATTTGTTTATACTCAAGCGAATGGTTTATCTAAAGAAGTACCTGTAACAGGTCCTAGATTTAATGATAGGGTTAAAAAGATTTTAAGAGCAATTAAACCTGGATCAAGAGTTACTTTCGAAGATATAAAAGCGAAAATGCCTGATGGAGAATTGAGAAGATTAGGTTCTATCGTTCTTAAGGCGGTTTAAAACTTAGAAATTATGAAAA
>JAESST010000438.1 GCA_016763995.1 Flavobacteriales bacterium
CAATCGCTTTTCCATTCTCCTTTTCAAATAACAAGAAGGGGATATATTCCCTTTGATCAATCAATTTTTCAATTTTCGAACAGTAATCTTTTGTGTCTTCTAAAGTCTCCGTTTTTGCGACCGTTCCAGCAAAGTAATCTACAAGTCTAGCTTTGTTTTCAATAATTAACCGATAAAACTCTTCTGCATCATTTTTCCCAATAGTTCTGATCTTACATTCTTCAATTTCAAATTCCATATGTGTTATCTCATTTAAATTTAAAAACGACACCTTAAATTAACTATTTGGCGTTAATATTTAGTGTTGTAGTAATACAGCTTCCCAGTCATTTTGAATACCGTTTGGTATTTTAAGGTACAATGATAATGGAACTAAAGCGTACAAAAATTGATATGCGTCAAGACTTTTTTAAGCGTGATAAGGTTTCAGGAGACATTCGTAAGTAGGAAGCAATGTATTTATGAGGGAATTCTTGAAATAGGTATGGAGCTCTTTTCATTAAACGAGTATATCGGTCAGCAGAAGTGGTGGTCAATAAATCTTGACCTCGTTCAATATGGTGCTGAATAATTTCAACTAGAATAGCTTGCCATAGTTGTAAATTTTCCTTCTCAGAATTAATAAATTCCATGAAGGTATTCTTTTGAATGACAATAACTTCTGCTTTTTTGATCGCTTGAATAAAATAGTCTGATCTTTTTTCGCTGAAAAAAGAATCGATGGCTGTTATGGCGGAATCCTTATGTCCAAAATACAGACATTGCTCTTCTGAATCGATAATATTATAGACCCTTAATGTTCCAGACTTGATGAGGTATAGATTCGTGTCGATGGAACCTGCTTGTTTGATAAAATCATTTCTATTGAGATGAAGAATAGTATGATTTAGTTGTGCAGTATAGATTCTTTGTTTTAAAAGATCCATTGAGTTCATAGAAACGATTGACTTGGGTTAAAGTTCCTTTTTTAATTTGTCCATCTCTTGGTCTCCAATATCTAAATGAGTGACCAAACGAATAGTTTGTGGCCCCATAGAAACAACTCTGATTCCTTTGTTATCAAGGTTTGCAATAAAGTCCTGCATACTCACATCAGTATTTAATTGAAAGATAACAATGTTAGTATCTACCGGCTTGATGTCTTTAACATAAGGCTTTTGCTTTAAAAGTTGTCCTAATTCTTTCGCATTTTTATGGTCTATTGCTAAACGTTCTACATGATGATTTAACGCATAAATTCCTGCAGCAGCTATATAGCCTGCCTGTCTCATTCCTCCACCAAATATTTTTCTGATTCTTCTAGCTTTCTTGATAAAATCAGCTGTTCCAGTTAAAACAGAACCAACAGGAGCACCTAATCCCTTTGATAAACAAAGAGAAATGCTATCAAAGAATTTTCCCATTTTTGCTTCACTTGTATTTTGAGCAACCAAGGCATTGTATATTCTTGCGCCATCCAAGTGGAGTGGAAGTCCTTCGTTTTTGCAGAAATTGGAAATTCGTTCCAATTCGGATAAGCTCCAATAGCAACCACCAGCTTTGTTACAGGTATTTTCTAAAGACACAAGCTGCGTTGGAGGGAAGTGAATGTCATCGGGATTGATTTCAGCTTTTAACTGTTCTAATGTAAATCGTCCTCTATCTCCTTGAATTAATCGATTTGATACGCCAGAATTAAATGCCATTCCTCCCCCTTCATAGCGATATATGTGAGCCAATTCATCGCAAATAACTTCACCTGGAGCATTAGTATGCACTTTGATTGCAATTTGGTTAGTCATTGTTCCTGAAGGGCAAAACAAGCCTGATTCATGCCCAAAACGTTTGGCGACTAAGTTTTCAAGTGCTATAACGCTTGGGTCATCTCCTAATACATCGTCTCCAACTTCGGCCATTAACATGGCCTCTTTCATTTCTTTGGTAGCTTGTGTTACAGTATCACTCCTTAAATCTACAATCATAAAAAATTAAATGTAACTAGTAAGAGCTCACGTATAGCTCTTTAATATTGGAAATAGTATCAATTAAAAAACTCGCTTTACTCACCAACAAAGAAGGTAATTGTTTCCTCGCTTTGATTTCCAAGTTTATCATCAGCTCTAATAACTACCGTATAAAATTTATTTTTTCCAAAACGTCCCACTTCAGAAACATCAAGCGTATAAGGGCTAGAGTAATTTAAAAATTCGCCACCATTTAAAGAATAGCTTATTTTCTCAGTGCCACAATGCTGATCAGTTGCACCTAAATAAAGACGAGTGTAGTTTGGATAAACTTGAACTACCTGTCCTTTTTTCTTTTTTGAGCCAATAGACTTGATACTAAAGTTGTGATAAATTACAGGAGGAGTGTTGTCTACAAAAACATGACTTTCTTTCTCTTGTTCAACATTGTTTACCTTATCTGTTGCTTTAAATTTAATGGTATGATTTCCTTCGTTTGAAATATTAAAAGGATCACTGTAGGTCGTATTAGAACTCCCATTTACAGTATATTCTACTTTTTGGACGCCAGAGTTATAATCTCGTGAGGTCAACTTTACATTAGTTTTGCTATTGATGAATAATGTATCCCTATCGAAAAATTTAGGACTGCTATAGCTAATACCTGTTGTTGGAGCTTTATTATCCATAAACACATGCTTGTTGCCAATTGCAGAAGCTACGGTTTTTGATGCTGTTCTATTTTCTACATTGTCAACAGAATAATAAACCACATTGTGGATTCCATTTTTTGTAGGAATTCCAAATGGAGAACCAAACTTCTCGTAAGAACTTCCACCAATCTTATAGTTAATACTTTCTACGCCGGCTTTATTGTCAGTTGCGGTCATGTTAATTTTAGTTCTAGAAGAAACATACATGGTATTACCTGTTGCATGCTGATCTCCTTGAATAGTAACTGCAACAACGGGCGCAATTTTATCTAAGTAAAATTTAAAGCTTTTTGCAGTTTCATCATTTTTTACTTTATCTACTGAGTGGTAGTGTAATGTGTGTTCCCCATCCTTCAAATAGCTTACGGAAACAGGATATCCAGGGTATGAGTTTTCAGCGCGACTGTCGTAATTGTAAGAGGTTTTTCTTACACCTGAAAGAGCATCATTCGAACTCAATTTAAATTTGGTAGAAGGAGAAATGATATTACTGTTATGTACAATTCCTACTATTTCATGGGAAGAGCTAGGTGGGCTAATATCTACAGTAAATGACTTTGATCTAGTTTTTTCAGCGTTTCCAACATTATCGTTTGCAAAGTAAAAAAGGCTGTGTGCTTTGTCTCCATTAAATGTAAGGGTAGTGCCATATGTTTTATATGCTTCTCCATCTAAAGAAAAGTGAGTTTTCTCTACACCTGAAACTCCATCTCTGGAGCTTAAGTCAACGTTTAATCCTTTTCCATAAAATTGAACACTTCCATTATTGTAGGTAGGAGCTCCTGAAAATTTACTCGAAGATTTTGGTGCAAGCCCGTCTGCATATACTTCGTATAAAACTTCTAATTTAGGTTCAATTGTCTTCTTTGTATTTTTATCAACCGCCCACTTTGTCCTTACATAATTAATTCCCTCAGTATCTAAATACATTGGGTCAGCATATTCAGGAGTGGCTTTACTTTTTAAATCATAGTTTTTACCACTAGGCTCAGTGGAAAATTTGAGATAAAGCGGCAATTCTTTTTGGATATAAGTATTGCCATTTTTAAGAAAAACCTTTTTTTCAAAAGTTGGTTTTGTAGGTTCTGTCTGAGCTGTAGCTAGGATAGAAGAACTTAGTATTAGAGAAAACAATAGAGAGTTTTTAGTTTTTTTCATCTTATATTTTTCGTAACGTGGTGCCAATATAGAAAAAACAGTGGACATAAGCTAAAATTAAGATAGAATAAATGGTATTGTAGGCCTATAGAGAAAGATAATGGACGTTTAACTCTTGGTCAAAAACTAGTGTGCTGTTTCGTATTTTAGCGATGTTATATTATCTTAAAATTATAATAGAATCAAAATTTGATGAATCAAAAAGTTGTTCTCCTTTTACTTTCCTTATTCTTTGTTGGAAATTCTTTCGCGCAAGAGGGTAAATTAGATCCTTATGGGAGAGATTTAAAGGCACTTACCTTGAATAAGAGAGGCCCAAATCAAGACAAATACAGCCATTTATTCTTGTCGTACGGCTTTAAAAGTGTTTTTGATGCAGATAGTTCTGATATTATCTATGGAAAGTCAGCTGCTTTTTCGATTGGTTATTTGTTCAAATGGAGAATTGCAAAATGGTCAGAATTAGGTTTTGATGTAGCGTATCATCGTTCAGGCTATCATTTAAAACAAGATTCAACTAAAATAATCCCGAATTCACAGCTACATAAAAGAGAAAAATTCATCTTTAATTCACTTCAAGCCTCACCTTTTATAAGGATTAAATTGATTAATAAATTCAGGTCAAATGGAACATTTATCGACCTCGGAGGATTTGGAGGATGGCAATATAATGTGAAACATGAGACAATTGAGAAGAATCTAACTCCAGGGGCAGGGAAAACGAAGACTGTAAACACAGGCTTAAACTATAAGCAAGATTATGTCTACGGATTGCTAGCGAGGGTGGGCTTCAATCGCTTTGTATTTTATGGAAGGTATCGTTTGTCTAATCTTTTCACGGATAAAAGTGGTCTGAATGATTTACCTAAATACGAGATTGGATTAAAGTTAGGGATTCATCAGTAGATTAATAATTACTAATTCGGGAATTACCAATTACGAATAAAAGATTTAGGGAACTTCAATATTGAATGTGCTGATTAAATCTTAGTTTATTTTAAATAAAATAAATTCCTTGTTTTACTATGAATACAAGGATGATTGGCGTCGTCTTAATTCGTAATTCCCAGATTCGCAATTATTTTGTAATTAAATCAAAATCCTGGTAACATCCCTTTAGCAACGCCTGCCATTTCAGCTTCGGCAACTTTTTCAGCCTTCTCTAACGCTTTATTTATTGCTAAGAGTGTCAATTCTTCAATTTGATCTCTATCTCCGGAATTCATTAATTCGTTACTGATCTGAATAGATGTTATCTTTCGATTCGCAGTAGAAACAACTTTAACTTTACCATTCTCTGCAACTCCATCAACACTAATAGTATCTAGTCTTTTTTTTACTTCTTCGGACTTCTGCTTCATCTCTTGCATTTTGCCCATCATATCACCCATCTTACCAAACATCTGTTATTGTATTAAAAGTTGAAAAGCACTCTTTAGAAAAGGCGCTTTTTTAAATTTATTAATGATTTTAATTTCTTCTGTAAAAGTAGTTTCTTCATCTAGAAATTGGAAGATTTTCGAAGTAGAATTTTTAGAGTACATCTCTTCAAAAATATCAAGTCCTAATTCGTTCTTTCTAAATAAGATATTTAACAGTACTTCATCGTAAAATCGAAAACGCTTATTAAATAACTTGTGATCTAGTGCTTTATTATCTTTTATATTTTTTAAAACCTGGGTTACCTTCTTTTCCACATTTTTAAAGGAATAGCCGGAAGAAGATTTTACCCAACCACCACCAGTTCCTATTTTTAAATAATTAGAACGATTTGCTTTCCAGAAAGGATAAGTGCTCATTGGAATAACTCCTTGTTCTACTTCCGAAATCGTATATTTCTCTATACTTAATTGTTCAGAAATGAACTTTTTGAGCTGTTTCTCATATACTTTATCTTCAATTGTTTCAGGAGCAAAAAAGGTGAATTCGACTAAGGCTTTTCGCTTTGAAAGAGGCAGTATGTAGGTGAAACAACATTGATCTTCGTAGCCTAAGCGAAAATCCATCATAGTAAACGAGTCGGGGTTGAATTGATCCCTCTCTGTTTCTATTATCCAGCCCTTAAAAGATTGTAGAAGGGTGATAGATTTTTGATCATTTTCGTAGCCTAATGGAATTCTACTATCGAAAATGCTTGAAGCTGTATAAGATAACTTTTCGCCTTGCACTTGCTTTTGATGCACAGACTGTATTGTATCTGAAATGAACGAAATGTTGGAAGAGTGCTTTATGCTTTGATAGGCAAAATCATAAAAATCTTCAGCTCGAATCATTTTGTAGCGATACTCGCCCATGCTTAATGGGATAGCCTCTTGTCGGGTAATGAAGACGCCTTCTGACCAACTGTGATGAAGGATATTATCCCATTTCCCAGCTCCCATTTCCCAAAAACACCAAGTTTTATCATTTCTTGTTTTTTTGTGTGGTTCAATGATTGCGATCTTCTTTGTTGAAAAGAAAGAATCATTAGAAAAAGCTAAGGCGAGCTGCAATCCTGCTAGCCCGCCTCCAATGATAATATAATCGAATTCTAGTTTTTTTGTCAATTGAGCTTGTTTTCTCGACTTTTCAATATGAAAAAAGCAATCGCTAAAACCAAGCCAATAATCGTTGCAAAATACCCTTTGATATTTTCATCAAACTGCAGGTCATCAAAGTTTAAAGAAGTAATTCCAAAAGTGAGGAACATGGCAGCAAAAAACGAAAGTATGTTAACTTTTTTTTTCATGGTTTATGATTTACTCTGTTGCTTGATAACTGAAGTTGCAGTTGCTACTAAACTTGATACGTCTGTCAAATTAGAAGGTATAATTATGGTGTTTCCTTCTTTGGCTATGTTTCCAAATTGTTCAATGTATTGCTCAGCAACTCTTAAGTTCACAGCTTCGTATCCACCTTTATTTTGAATAGCAGCTGCAATTTTAGAAATTCCTTCTGCAGTTGCTTCCGCTACGCTCATAATTTCGGCTGCTTGACCCTGTGCTTCATTAATTCTCTTTTGTTTTTCACCCTCAGATCGAAGAATTAATTCTTGTTTGTCACCATCTGCTCTATTCTTCACCGCTTGTTGTTCCCCTTCAGAAGTTGCAATGATTGCACGTTTTTCACGCTCTGCTCTCATTTGCTTTTCCATGGCATCTTTAATACTTTGGGGAGGAGTAATGTTCTTAATCTCATATCTAGTTACCTTAATTCCCCACGGGTCAGAAGCTTTATCAACTGCACCTACAATGGTTGAGTTAATGTGATCTCTTTCTTCAAAGGTTTTATCTAACTCCATTTTACCTATGATACTTCTCATTGTAGTTTGTGCCAATTGAATGGAAGCAAAAGGATAGTTATCAATTCCATAAGATGCTTTCTTAGCATCCATTACTTGAAGGTATAAGACTCCGTCTACTTCAACTGAAATGTTATCATGGGTAATACAGATTTGCGCTGATACATCAATTACTTGTTCCTTTAATGTATGCTTATAGGCAACTTTATCCACAAAAGGAATAATGATGTGGAACCCTGCTAAAAGTGTGGTTCTGTATTTTCCAAATCTTTCTATAACATAGGCAGAACGTTGCGGTACTATTTTTACAGTAGATAAGAATAGAAAAAAGGCAACTACTAAAAAGCCTAAGAATATGATGGTTCCTGGTGTAATGCTCATATGATTATAATTTTATAGGTTCAACAATTAATTTAATACTCTTCATACCAATAATTCTTACTGCCATTCTGGGGGCAATGCTAGTATTGGCACAAGCAGCCCATTGGCTTCCATTGAATTCGACCTTTCCGTCTGTGCCGGGCTTTATGTTTGTTAAGGAAATGGCTTGGCTTCCAATAAAGCCGCTGTCTGTATCACTATCTCCTTTTATAGATACATCCATATAGCGTTTTCGAATACTTTGCCTTAATAATAGTAAACTACCGACTGAGCTTAACGAAAAGATCAACAGTTGCATATTTAAGGACAAGTCAAAACCCAATAAAATAAGGGCAGTTAACCATGCACCGATCCCAAAAAAGACTAAGATAAGTCCTGGAATAATCAATTCTAATAACAGGAGTCCAACTCCAATTAAAAACCACACTACTTCGGCAGTAAACAATGATAAATCTATTTCCATATATCTAATATAAGACTGGAGAGTCACTTGTAAGGTAATTTTGTGAGGAACGGTCGATGGATTACATATTCAGTAAAAAGGACTGTTTATCGAATTCAATACCATTTACAATAAGAGCAATGCCATGTTCACCTGCATAATATTTTCTAGTACTAATTGGTTTGAGCGGATGGTGTTTTGTGAAATCTAATTGTTGCTTTGGCTCCAAGGTTCGTTCACTGATCTTAAACACCTTTTTAGTTTGTACTCCGTTGTTTTTCATGAAGTAGACAGCAAATTCTAATCTAATTTTTAATTCATCTTTAGTGATATTTGAAATGCTAAATTTAAATTTTGCTTCTTTTCCAAAGTCTACATGAGGAGTGAGTAATTGATAGTTTGTCAATTTCAGTAGATCTACATTCGCATAGTCAAAGAGCTCCATTGATTTAGGGTGGCCCGCTTTTAAAAGTGTTCTCATTCCATGTTTTACGATCCAATCAGAGTTCTCATTTTTTCCATGCCACTTAAAAGCTAATTCTAATGCTAAATCAGGATGATCTTTGGAAATGTCATTTAAATTATTGGCGACACTTTTTCGAACATATAAAGAATCATCGTTTTTTAGATTTTCTAGAATAGGAATAATAAGGCTAGCATCCTTTTTAAATCGAGGTAAAGCCATTGCCCAAGGAAGTCGTGAACGACAAGTTTCAGAAGATAATCTTCTGATATCTGTATCCGAACTTTTGGACCATTTTAACAGTTGAGCCATTACTCTTTCTTCACTATCTATAATAAAAGGTCGAATGGCAAATTCGCTTGTTACGAATTGAGTGATTCGGGCAAGTAGTTCCAAAGACAGATCTAAATGTTTTCGACCAAACTTTTCAACATAATCTGGAAGAAACATGTATTCATAACCTCTATTAGGAAAATCGTCCTTTTCTAGAATTTCAATTAGTTTATAGAAAATAGGAACTGCTTGCTCAAAATTGTTTGGAAGGACTAAAGCCATGGCGTCTGATAAACGAGACATTCTCGCTTTTAATTCTAAAGCTTCCCAATCTTTATCAAATACAAATGAGATGAACTCTTGTTGATTTATGCTGAGGTTAATCTCTGACCAGCATTTTAAAAAGTTAGTGACAAATTCTTTTGAATATACATTTTTTAGAGCTTCTGCCATTTGTTTTAGAGACGAATAGTTAATAATTTAAGAAGTGATAAAGATGCTTTTTAATTGAGAGATTTAAAAATAAATCTGATTTATTTCTGTTAGCGATCTGATTATTTTATATAGTTTAGTTAGCTCGTTTATTAATCTACTATCATGGAGAACAATCAAGAGTTCAATATTCAAAAGCTTCAAATAAATTCAAAAGAAGAATACAAAGCTATATACCAGAGAAGCGTAAGCGAACCTGAAGCATTTTGGGAAGAGATTGCCAGTAATTTTAAATGGAAGAAGAAATGGGATAAGGTATTAGAATATGACTGGGGCACTGCAAAGTTTGAATGGTTTAAAGGAGCTCAGTTAAACATTACTGAGAATTGTTTAGACCGCCATCTAGAGACAAGAGGGAATCAGACTGCAATACTATGGGAACCTAACAATCCAAAGGAAACAGAGAGGAAATTATCTTTCAAAGAATTGCATGAAGAAGTTTGTAAAGTAGCAAACGTTTTAAAAAACAATGGGATCAAAAAGGGAGACAGGATTTGCTTTTACATGCCCATGATACCTGAATTAGCCATTGCTCAATTGGCTTGCGCTAGAATAGGTGCTATTCATTCCATCGTTTTTGCTGGCTTTTCTGCTAAGGCAATTGCCAGTAGGATTAATGACTCTTCCTGCAAAATGCTCATCACCACGAATGAAATGTATCGTGGAACGAAAACGATTAACCTTAAAGAAATCTGCGATGAAGCTTTAGCAGAAACACCATGTGTGGAGAAAGTATTGGTGTATGAACGAACTTCCAATTCGCCTAAAATGAAGGAGGGAAGAGATGTTTTGTGGTCTGAAGAGATTGAAAAAGTGTCAGCTGAAAATGAAGCAGAAGCAATGGATTCAGAAGATCCTTTGTTTATCTTGTATACATCTGGCTCTACAGGAAAACCAAAAGGAATGGTTCATTCTTCTGGAGGATATATGGTTGGTTCAACATTCACATTTGCCAATGTATTTCAATATAAACCTGGAGATATATATTGGTGTACTGCAGACATTGGATGGATAACAGGACATTCTTATATTGTATATGGACCATTAGCAGCTGGAGCTACTACTTTAATGTTTGAAGGAGTACCAACTTATCCGGATGCTGGACGTTTTTGGGAAATTGTAGAAAAGTATAAAGTAACTCACTTTTATACCGCGCCAACCGCTATTAGGGCATTGGAGAAATTTGACATTGATTGGGTGAAAAAACACGATCTAAGCTCTTTAAAAGTATTAGGCTCAGTTGGAGAACCAATAAATGAAGAGGC
>JAESST010000439.1 GCA_016763995.1 Flavobacteriales bacterium
AACAATTCTTTCTCTCTTTATAAAGGTATTCGATATGTTAATGAGAGTTCTAATGTTTTGTATTTTAAAGCTTTAGAAGAGAAATTTCTAACAATTTCTAGCTCTGGAGATAAATACATCTCTGCCCTTCACGATGTTTATGTCGACCCGGAACCAAATGTGAACGGTTATTTACTCACTGCCTATCTAGTGTGTAACACGCCAGACGGTTTGATTTCTTTTAAACTCACCACCACAGAAGGTAATCCTTTTGGAAAGTGCAGCGAGTGCATTAAACCCAACTTAATATTAAATGGCGATTTTGATTTCGATAATGGCTCGGATTTAGTAAATAATTATAAACCTGATTTTCATAATGGGGCTAGTTACAATACTGTGACCACAGGAAATATCCGTTCATTAAATGCTTTGACTATAGGGTCTAATCTTCCAACTACTTCAGCTATAAATTATACGGTAGTTACCTATAATAATTACTTTGAACACCTTAACGAAACAAATCAACCAACTCCTTTAGTCCCTTTTTGGCCTCCTTTAAATTATACTAGTAATTTTTATACTAGTCAGAATCCAACAAAAGGAATGCATTCGATCATATCTGAAGCAGCAGCAGAAAGCATGACCGGGAATTTCTTATTAGCAAGAGTAAAGAATGGTTCATCCTCGGCCGACATATGGGAGCAAGAGCCATCAGTCATTATAGTCGGTGGTGTGGAAAAAGATTACGAATTAAGTTTCGATGTGTTTAATTCGGATTTTCTGGAAGGTTGTACTAGAGCTTTTAAAGTTTCTATTTTAAACGGGGATAACGAGAGCACTTATATATTTGATAACAAAATTAATAACATATACCCGCTTTGGGAAAGAGCACATAGAAATACTCCCTATACGCAAGTAACAACTTTTCTATAAAAACACAAGATAAAAGTGATCGTTGGGAAATTCCTTGGGAAAAGATCTCTATTCCAATTAAAGCAACCAATGGACCTATTAAGATAACAATTTCTACCATTGATTCAGGTTGTAATTTGGGAGAAACAGGTTTCTGGGGCTTCGATAACATTAGCCTTCGCGAAAAGTCGTGCAACACGGTTTGGATGTCTAACCTCTGTGATCCTCAGGTTTCGGAAGGAGAACCCTTTGAAAACTTAATTCCTTCTTGCGAAGATGAAATGGCAGCCACTGCTGAATATTCTGCCAAAATAATGTATAGGAATTACCTAGACAGTGTCAAGCAATCGTTTAGAGAGGATTACATTCGAAAGTGTTTAAATACCTATGAAGAGTTCAATTTAAACTTTGAAGAAGATGAACACCACTATACTTTATATTATTACGATCAAGCAGGAAACTTAGTAAGAACAGTTCCACCCAAAGGAGTTAAAAAATTAGCTTCAACCGAGTTTGAGGCTATTCGAGAAGATAGAATGAACAATTCTAAATTGGTTTTTAATGAACACGAAATGGCCACAACCTACGCGTATAACTCATTAGGGCAGTTAGTGTAACAAAGTGTACCAGATCATGAAGATTTAAACATTTATAAAGATGAGTATTACCCCCCAAGTACTACTGGCTTGCCCAGCGATTTTAGCATTATAGATATGAGCTTTATCAATGAACAAGTTGGAGTTGCTGTGGGATATGTTACAACCCCTAGTACTATAGGGCAAATTTATCGAACAGAAAATGGCGGAAAAACATGGATAAAAGCAAATAATTTGGGAGTTGATGATTACAACTTCATCAGTCCAGAAAAGCACATTGTAGGAAACAATGGTATTTTATTACTAAGTGAAAGTGGGGGGACTTTGAAAAAGGTGGCAACACCAACAATCGAAGATTTAATCTATTTAAGGGCAAATTCTTCTCAAAATGAACTTACTATTTACTCAGAAAGTGGCAAAATTTGGAAGAGTTTAGACAACGGTGATACATGGGGGAATGTGAACAACAACTTGAAGAACAAAACAAATGGAACGATTAGCAAATATACTTTTGATGATAATAATAATGCTCTAGCGGTAAACAATGTCGGAGAAATCTTTTATTCATCAAATGAAGGTGTTAGTTGGAATAAAAGAAATCTAATCAAAACAACGAATTTAACATCTATTGCTGTTGCAGATGGTACATTTGTTTTGGGTGGCGACTTCGGAAGCATACAAAGCTATAATAATGTTGCTGCAATTCAGGGAAAAGAGTCTGATCTAAATGGAAAAATCTTAAAGTTAACGGCTACTTCGGCCAATCATTATTTTGCGATTTATGAAACGGCAGCAGCTGTGCAAGAATTTGCTTCCTCAACAGATGCAGGAAAAACTTGGACTCCCTATGCTTTTGCTAATATCAATGTTGCAGACCTGATGATGCAAGATAACTTAAACGGTTATATTGCTTTGGAAAGTGGACAGGATGTTCTAAAATCTACTACTGATGGAGGAGTAACTTGGACGGCCTTTACAAAACAACCAGACCTCACAGGAACTGGTTCAATTAAAGTGAGCTCGGTGTTTAAAGATGCTAATCATGCATTTGTAGGTAGAAGCGATGGAAAAATTTCGTTCTACATTGATGGTCTTGCTGCAGCCATGACGGGGCATGACCTAACTACAAGCACTATTGGAAACGGAGCTATTACACAATTAAATATCAATTTAGCTGCGGGAAAAGGGATGTTGTTGAGTGGACAAAAAATTTACTTTGCTGATGGGACTACATCCGGAATTTCACCTGAACTTTACCTGCAGATATTAATACGCCAGATAACTTTGCAGATTGGGAATGGTTAGAGTTAGGCACTGTTTATCCAAATTATAGCAACGATCAATTTGTCGATCTACACTGGATTTCGTCGGATGAAATTTATGCCTTAACAGAGAAAGGGAAAGTTTTGTATTCATCGATTGGTGGAGCGACTTTTTTACCGAGGGGCGACTTGTTATTTGGAAGTGCCCTTGCAAAGAATATCTCAGTATCTTCCTTTAATGGAAATGGAGTAATTGTGGGAGACGAAGGAAGGGTTTGGAGCACTACCGATGGAGGAACTAACTGGACAGACGAAACCAATAGCTTTATGCCATTGGCATTAAACTCGGTAATCTTTGATGGAAGTACTTCGGGCCATTGTTATGCAGTAGGAAATGGAGGAACTCTATTAAAATCAACCGATTTAGGAATTCAGTGGCAACAAATAGATGCTGGTACCAAGAGAAAACTGAATGACATTGCAATTGATGGAGGCGCAGGAATGATAGCTGGAGATCAAATACTTGTAAATATAAATGTAAATAGCATGAGTATAGTCACTCGTGCAACACCAGAGGAGTATACACAAATAGAGATCACAGTGAATCTAGAAACCTTAATTAGTCTAGTAAGCTTATTACATAAAGATGGAGTGCACCGTGGAACCGGCTTTAATGATCTACATGCATTTGACCTTCCATCATCAGATGGTGTTCACGCCAATTTTATTATGCAAGATGGAACTAACTATACTTTAGTAGCCAACGATGGTAAGATCTATGACAAGCCAATTACAGGAGGAACTTGGGTTCTTGGAAATGAATACGAACCATTCTACTTAGTGACAGTGCAGCACCTTGACGCCAATACCTTAATTGCTTCCGGTAGAAAATACACCCTTTTAATTAGTGAAGATGGTGGAAGAAGTTGGAAAGATCATCCAGATATTCAAAGTTTGAAGAATAGTATACTTCACACAAACGGTGTCATTAATGGTGCCTACTTTACAGATAAAGGACACGGAATTATCATTGTTGCCGATGGTAGAGCTTTTACTTATACTTCTGGAGTTTGGACTCCTTTACAAGTAAATATTGGAACAACTGTAATTGATCTTAATTTTATAAATGTCCCAAATGGATTTATAAAACTTGATATGCTCAATGAAACTACAGGAATTCTTCTTACGAATAATGAAGTTTATTTTAGCAATACTGGGATTTATGGAACTTGGATGTTGGTAGAAAATTCTCAAAGTATTAGCAAACCTACTTTTGAATGTTTTATGGTGGATGAAAAAACAGCTTATGTTGGGGGTCATTTGGGGATCACCACTATACTAAAGATGAATGAGTCTACGGGTAACTTAACAGCCACTACTGATATTTCAGGGCCGCTCAGAGCATTGCAAGCTTCACAAATTCGTGCCCTTTATTTTTACGATCAAAAAAGAGGCTATGCCGCTGGAGCAGGCAGTAAATTAAGCCTTACAACAAGTGGAACAGAAAGTTCCTGGATTACAAAACCAAGAATAGGAAACACTACTTCTATTATACATTCCTTAGAATCGGTAACTAATGGAAAGCTTTTCTATGGTGGAGATAATGGAGCTTTTGGTGTTATTACTGACTTTTCAGAATACTTTTCAGACCGTTTCTATTACGACAAACTCGGACGATTGGTGGCTTCTCAAAATGCCAAACAGTATGACGATGGAGTTGGAGTTTATAGTTATACCTTATATGACCCATTGGGAAGAATTAAAGAAGTAGGAGAACTGAACGCAACAGAAGAAATAACAAACAACTACAGTCAAGGCCAATTAGACAATATCTTGTTTGAAGCTTGGGTTGCAGGAGCACAAAAATCGGAAATTACGAAGACCTATTATGATCAACAAATGGCCTGTGTTCCAACTATTGAGCAAGAACATTTGCGTTCTCGTGTGGCCTCCTCTACTTATCAAGAAATAGATGATGTAGATGATTGTAAATACGATCATGCAACACATTACAGTTATGATGTGCACGGGAATGTTAAAAGCTTGTATCAAGAATTTACAGATCTAGCGTATTTAGATCAAAATCTAAAGCGCATTGATTATGAATACGATTTAATCAGTGGGAATGTACTAGAAGTAAAGTATCAACAAAACGCCGCAGATCAGTTTTACCACCGTTACCGTTACGATTCGGATAACCGTATTACACGGGTATTAACTTCTCCCAACGGATATCAATGGAGCGAAGATGCGACCTACGAATATTACCGACATGGGCCTGTGAAGGTGAAACCATCACTCTTTTACCAGACCCTGCCTTAACGGCTCCCTATAGAGAGGGGCATTTTGC
>JAESST010000440.1 GCA_016763995.1 Flavobacteriales bacterium
TCAACATGCCAATTTCATTGCCTTGGCAACCCGTTAGCATCATTGGTATTGCCGTTGCCTTTTATCTAGGTTTTAAAAACAATAGCTCCTATGATCGATTATGGGAAGCAAGAAAAATTTGGGGAGGTATCGTTAACAACAGTCGTTCACTTGGTGCTGCCGTTATCAGTTTTGTTCAAGGCGAGAACGACGACGAAGTAAAAAAAGAACTTATATATAGACACATTGCTTGGTTCACAGCCCTGAGACATCAATTAAGATTAAGTAAAGAATGGGAACACACTGAAGAAAGAATAAAAGGCATGTACTCTCCTACCATCTGTGAGGATTACCATAATCGATTGGATGGAGAATTAGCACAATTCATTACTAAAGATGAAATTGATAGTATAGAGCCTAAATCAAATACAGCCACTCAACTATTAGCAATACAATCGAAACGCTTACAAGAACTAAAAGATCTAAACTACTTTGATGATTTCAGACACATGGAGTTTCATCAATTAATGGTCTCTTTATATGAAGATCAAGGAAAATCAGAACGCATCAAAAACTTTCCTTTTCCAAGACAATATGCATCAACCACCATTTGGTTAAATCTCGTTTTTAGTTTACTGCTTCCATTAGCCATGTTAGACATTTTCAAAGGAAGTGAAAACAGTCTTACATTTTGGATCTGTCCTATTGCTTCAGGATTGATTATTTGGATTTACCACCTGATGGAAAAAATTGGAGATTACTCTGAAAATCCATTTGAAGGAACGTATAATGATGTGCCTATCACTTCTATTTCAAGAGGGATAGAAATAGATTTAAGGGAAATGATAAACGACACAAATATTCCGAAACCTATTCAAGCTGAAAATGGATTCTTACTGTAAAATTAATTTCAACTTATGAAAAAAATTAGCTGTTCTTTTATTTTAATGATGGCCTTGTTCTCCTTTATCAACGCACAAACAAGCGATAAATTTGGAGGAAAAGAAGTCAGTTTTGAAACTGCTGACAACATTTTAGTAACAGGAGATTTATATGCGCTTAAAGATAAAAGCGCGCCTCTTATTTTACTTTTTCATCAAGCAGGTTACAGTCGTGGAGAATATCGATCCATTGCCCCTCAGTTAAATAAATTGGGTTTTCAGTGTTTAGCAATTGATCAACGTTCAGGTAATAAAGTGAATGATGTTATTAATAAGACTAAAATTGAAGCAAAAAAACAAGATAAAAGAACAAAGTATCCAGATGCTTTCCCTGATCTTGAGGCTGCATTAAAGTATGCAAGCGAACAACTCGATCAAAAAAAGGTCATTATATGGGGAAGTTCTTATTCCTCATCATTAGTATTCATTCTTGCCAGTAAATACCCTGAAAAGGTTCAAGCTATACTCTCCTTCTCTCCTGGGGAGTATTTCAGCTTTGAAGATCAAAAAATTGAAGATTTTTCAAAAAAAGTAAGTTGCCCAGTATTCATTACTTCAGCTAGACTTGAAAAATCTTCTTGGAAAAACATCTATGAAAATGTAAGCTCCGAAAAGGCATTCTATCTTCCTGAAAAAAAAGGATTCCATGGTTCAAAGGCTTTATGGCCTGAAAAAGAAGGAAACAAAGGCTATTGGAATGCAGTAAAAAAATATTTAACACAATTTAAAAAATAATGAGTAAAAAAATTCTTGCATACGGGGCTAGTAATAGTCGGAAATCTATCAATAAAAAATTTGCTAACTATGCTGCACATCAGGTGCCAGACACAGAGGTAAAACTTCTAGATTTAAACGATTTTGAAATGCCACTCTATAGTATTGACCGTGAAGAAGCAGATGGCATGAACCCCTTGGCAATTCAATTTCGTCAAGAAATGGCTGATTGCGATGGAATTGTGATCTCTTTTGCTGAACACAATGGTGCATATACTGCCGCTTTTAAAAATATTTTTGAGTGGATTTCTAGAGCTGGAAAAAACATATGGTCTAACAAACCGATGCTTTTATTAGCCACTGCTCCAGGAGAAATGGGAGGTAGATTTGTACCGGAAATAGCTTCTAATAAGTTGAGAAGAATGAACACCAACACAATTGTAGATTTTTCTTTACCCTCTTTTGGTGAGAACTTTGATGAGAATTCTGGAATTACAAATCCAGAGCTGAAGGCTAAGTTTGATCAAGTATTGAATGAATTCATTGAAAGTATAGAAGCATAGTTCTACGAATCTTATTTTATTCTTGAAGCGCTCCAAAATGAATGGGTATCTTGCACCCCTCTAAAGAAACGTCATGGAAACTTTTGAAAACCTGAATCTCACAAGCCCACTTCAAAATGCAATTGAAGATTTAGGTTTCACTCACCCTACCCCAATTCAGCTGAAGGCTTTTCCAGTGATCAGATCTGGGAAAAATGTGATTGGGATCTCACAAACGGGTACAGGTAAAACCTTAGCTTTTACCCTGCCATTGCTGCAAGACCTTGGTTTTACCAAACAACTCACCCCTAGGATTCTTATTTTAGTTCCTACTCGTGAGTTAGTGATACAAATTGTTGAACAGGTTAAGAATTTCTCGAAATACATGAATTTGAGAATTCAGGGTATTTATGGAGGAACGAACATCAACACACAAAAGAAAGCAGTGCGTGAAGGAGTGGATGTTATTGTAGCTACTCCAGGAAGGTTGTATGACATTGTAATTGATGGTTCGCTAAAATTAAAGACCATTAAGAAAGTCGTGATTGATGAAGTTGATGTCATGCTAGATTTAGGGTTTCGTTTTCAACTGAACAATCTTTTCGAATTGCTTCCTAGCTCAAGACAAAACATTATGTTTTCGGCTACCATGACTGAAGAAATTGATGAACTGATTCAAGATTTTTTCATCGCACCTGAGACCATCTCTATTGCTGTTAGTGGAACACCATTAGATAACATTAGCCAGGCGAAATACGGAGTTAAAAACTTCTATACCAAGATTAATTTATTGGTTCACTTGCTAAAAGATAAAGAGAGCTATAAAAAAGTCCTAATTTTTGTTTCAGGGAAACGAAATGCAGACCGTATCTTTGAAAAACTAGATGAAGATTTCAATGGAGAATTGGGAGTAATTCATTCCAATAAAACTCAAAATTATCGTTTTAAAGCAATAGAAAAGTTTGAAGAAGGAACTAGTCGTCTGCTCCTATCTACTGATGTTATGGCGCGTGGATTAGATTTAAATCAAATTTCTCACGTTATTAATTTCAACGTTCCAGCTTTTCCTGAGAACTACATGCACCGAATTGGTAGAACTGGTAGAGCGGAACAAGAAGGAAGCTCAATCCTATTATTTACCGCTAAAGAAAGAGAATTTGTAGAGGCCATTGAAACACTTATGGTTCATGAAATTTCTGAAATAGAAATTCCTGAAGAGGTAGAGATTAGCAAACAACTAACTCCGGATGAGCGTCCAGACGATTACGTGTACAAAAACCCGAACCGAAACCTTAAATTACAAGAAGGTGGCGCTAGTTTTCATGAAAAAAAGGCAAAAAACCAGAAGACTAATCAGGGAGGAAAGTACAGACGTGAACTAGCCAAGAAGTACAAAAAGCCCAAAAGTCGCGGCGGGAAAAAGAAGAAATAATACCTAGCCGTATTCACAATAATCTAGATGCTTTTGTATCATTTTTTTTTTAGAAGTAAACATTAACTGACATTCTAAATAAAGATGTTATCACATTACTTCTTCTTTAAATATTCTTCTATCGTATAAATTCCGTTTACAACTACATTCCTATAAGAAGGAATCACGAACTCACTCATTCCTACATGTGTTTTATTCTTCATGTTCCAATCGTAGGTATAGCCCAAGCATGTCCAAGGGTACTCGTTCATTAAACCACAAGGATCCGGATAATATCGGCTTAACCTCGTATTATTGATCCAAGCTTTGTAAGTAGAGTCTGCCGTAGATGGGAAACAAAGCTCACAGGTCTTATCCGTTATTTCACTGTCTAAACAAGGACGAAACAGATCAGATGGCTTTACCCAAAGCTCCACAAAATGAGTATATACCGAGCTAGGTGGTAACCCTAGCAATTGTTTCAAACGCATGTTTACATCTTTCGCGTTTTCTTTTTTCATAAAGTTCAACAACTGAGGCGCAGCCGTTACCCATACTGGCCAATCACCTGTATTGAAAAAGCCCCAATTTAAATAAGGCTCATAATATTTCACACTACTTCCTTTCAGGCTTAACATTAACACATAATCTTCTCCATTTACGGTTTTCCAAATCAAGTCTTTGTTCGCTTTGGTAATAGATATCAAACCGTCATAAACATTACTCTTTTTTAAATAAATAGCATCTTCCATTGCTGCTTGATACGCTATAAAGTCTTGAGCACTGACTTGCGCTATTGAATTTAATGTAGCTATGCTAACTATAAAACCAAGAAGGAATTTAAATGATCTATGAATTGCTTTATTCATGGGATAGTACATTGATTAGTTGGAAATAAATATAAAGTAAATTTTATTAAAAGTCATGCATTTAAAATTGTATTGAACTCGCATTAGTCTTAATTTTGACCTTCCTTCAATACTCGGGTGGCGGAATTGGTAGACGTGTACGCTTGAGGGGCGTATGTCCTTACGGACGTGTGGGTTCGACTCCCATTCCGAGTACGGAATAAGCGCAAACACTTTACAATCAAAGAGTTTTCGCTTATTTTTACAAA